>DNCN01000147.1 GCA_003485015.1 bacterium | reverse complement strand
TTCATCGATTATTCTGCCCTTATATCGATAACCCACACAGATGTCAATGGTCTCTAAGTCATTAAGGACATCGAGCTTGGTAATGACTAGGGTCTTAATCCCGTTTATCCTGACAACATACCTTACCCCTACTACATCGAACCAACCACACCTTCTAGGTCTACCTGTAGTCGCTCCATACTCCCTTCCTTTGATCCGGACCGCCTCTGCCATCTCTGTCTTAAGTTCTGTAGGAAAGGGTCCTGCCCCTACCCTGGTGGTGTAAGCCTTAGCCACGCCGATAACCCGGTCTATCTTTGTTGGAGCAACGCCTGTTCCTGTACAGACACCACCTGCTGTGGCATTAGAAGAGGTAACAAAAGGATAGGTACCATGGTCAATATCCAATAGGGTTCCCTGGGCACCTTCAAAGAGGACATATTCTCCATCTTCTATAGCCTTATCTATTAAAAGATCTGTCCGAGTAACATACTTGTTGATCTTTTCAGCCCAGACAAGACACTCCTTGAAGATCGCTTCTAGATCAAACCTTCTCTCTAAGAACTCTCTCTTTTCAAGGAAAACACTTTTAAGCCTCTCATAGAGTATATCCTCCTCAAAGAGATCTACTACCCTGACCCCAATACGACCTGCCTTGTCACTATAGGCAGGTCCAATTCCGCGTCTAGTAGTACCAATCCCCTTTTCTCCCCGCAGTATCTCCTTCTCTTCATCCATAAAGGTATGGTAGGGTAAGATCAGGTGGGCATTATCAGCTATCCGAAGTCGGTTACCCACCTCTATCCCCCGACTCTCCAACTTCTCTATCTCTTCAAAGAGGGCAACAGGGTTGATTACTACTCCATTCCCAATAACACAGAGCTTACCCGGATGGAGTATCCCTGAGGGAATAAGATGGAGAATGAACTGCTCACTACCAATAACCACAGTATGGCCGGCGTTATTGCCTCCCTGATAACGGACGATCATATCTGCCTTCTCACTCAAGAGGTCGATGATCTTCCCCTTTCCCTCATCACCCCATTGAACACCAACCACTACCAAGACAGGCATAAAAGCACTTCCTCTACTAAATTCTCCACCCTCTGTTCTCTTTTATATACCCAACCAGTCCACCAGCACTTAGAATCTCAATCATAAAACTGGGTAAAGGAGTAATATCTATCTCTTCTTGTTTGGTCTGATCGATAACCTTACCACCCTCTAGATCGACCACCAGATTATCCCCCTCATCGATCTTTGAGGTATCGCACTCAACAAGAGGTAGACCCACATTGATGGCATTGCGATAGAATATCCGGGCGAAGGATGAAGCCAAAACAGCTGAAATATGGGCATATTTGATCACCAAAGGTGCTTGTTCACGCGAAGAGCCACAACCAAAATTCTTTCCAGCCACTATAAAATCACCCTTCTTGATCTTTTTGAAGAAGTCTGGATCAAGATCTTCCAGAAGGTGCTTAGAAAGCTCTTCCATATCAAGGGTTTTAAATTTATACTTGCCAGAGATGATGAGATCTGTATTGATATCATCTCCAAATCTATGGGCTTTCCCTACTAATTTCATATCTATTCAAAGAACTCCCTTGGATCGCTTATCTTCCCTTTTAATGCAGACCAGGCCACGGTAGCTGGAGAAGCAAGATAGATTTCACTATTCTTGTTTCCCATTCGGCCCTTAAAATTGCGATTGGCTGTAGAAAGGACTCTTTCTCCATCAGCCGGCACACCATTATGGGTGCCTACACAGCATCCACAACCAGGGGTAACTAAACATCCACCTGCCTCAATCAGATCCTGGAGTATTCCCTCCTCAATAGCTGAAAGCAGTACCCTCTTTGAAGCAGGGGCAACGATCAATCGAATCTTCTTATCGATCTTCTTTCCTTTAAGGATAGAGGCGGCTATCCTCAGATCTTCTAATCGACCATTGGTACAGGTGCCGATAAAAGCCTGATCTATCTTTAAACCAGCCACATCTCCTACGGGCAAAACCTTATCCACCTCGTGGGGTAGAGCCACTTGAGGCATAAGCGAAGAGAGATCGTATTCAATAACCCTTTCGTAATTGGCATCTGGATCAGGGGTGACTGAACAAATCTCTCCATCAACATACCTTGTAAGCCATTCGCGAGTTATCTCATCACAGAAAAAGAACCCACACTTAGCACCTGCCTCAACCACCATATTGGCTATGGTAAACCTTCCAGCCATATCTAAGTTGCGTAATAAACTACCCGTAAATTCGATCGACTGGTAATTTGCCCCATCTGCTCCTATCTTCCCTATCAGGAAGAGAATAACATCTTTGGCAGAGGTAGCCTTAGGTAGGTTTCCTTCGAGAATAATCTTACACGAAGATGGAACTCTAAACCAGAGTTTACCCGTATAGAGGACAGCAGCCAATTCGGTTGAACCTACGCCAGTGGCCATGGCATTCAAGGCCCCATATGTACAGGTATGCGAATCCGCACCGATGATAAGATCCCCAGGTCTAATCCTTCCGCTTTCAGGGATCACCTGGTGGCAAACGCCGGAACCAATATCAAAAAGCTGTATACCTTTCTCGTGGGCAAAATCTCGCATCATCTTATGCAGGGCCGATACCCCTTCATTGGGAGAGGGACTGGAGTGGTCAATGACAAAGGCTATTTTATTGCTATCAAAGACATCGTCTCCTCCCATTTCATAAAACGCTTTAATAACTAATGGCGCTGTTCCATCCTGAGCAAAGGCAAAGTCAATATCACATAAGGCAATATCTCCTGCATGCACCTTTCGACCACTATGGCCACTCAGGATCTTTTCAACGATCGTCTGTCCCATCCTAGTCCTTTTATCTTTTTATCGGAGTTTCACTAATTTAGCCTTGAGGATCTCTTCTTCTTGAACGATTCTATCTAAAACCTCCCTATTCACCTCCTGATCTAGGTTTAAGACGATAAGTTGTCTTCCGCCAATGGCACTCCTTCCCATCTGAAGGCCAGCAATATTGATCTGGGCATCTCCCAGGATAACACCTATCTTACCCACTACTCCTGGTTTATCCACATTTGAGATGACCAACATATCACCATAAGGGATGGCATCGATCCGAAACCCATCTATGGAGACGATCCGTAAACCCCTCTTCTGAAATATGCTTCCCTCAATCTCCCGTTCGGCACAATCTGTCTTAACTTTGACTGAGACAAGGTTGGCAAAGTCTTCATCTTCACTCTCTTTAGACTCATCAACCTCTATACCCCTCTCTTTGGCAATGAATGGTGCATTGACATAATTGACCATCCCTTCCCCAAGCACCTCCCCCAACATCCCTTTGAGGAAGGCTGTGGTAAATGGTGTGGTCTCGTAACTGGCAATCTCTCCAGCTACCCTCAGTTCCACCTTCTCTATCTGACCTTCCTGAAGTTGGACATGGAGTCTACCTATACGCTCAACAAGATCTAAGTAGGGGCTGATCTCCTGGAGTACTTCTGGCTCCACTTGGCGAATGTTGACTGCATTACGTAAAGGGCCTCCTCTTAAGGCATCAACCATCTGTTCAGCTATCTCCACCCCCACATTTATCTGGGCTTCAATCGTTGAGGCGCCAAGGTGAGGAACACAGACTACCCGATCGAGCCTAATCAAAGGATTGTCTCGGGGTGGTTCATGCTCATATACATCTAAGGCGCATCCCGCCACCTTACCCTCTTCAATAGCTTTAAATAGAGCCTCTTCATCGATTATTCCACCTCGGGCACAATTTATGATCCTTATCCCTGGCTTCATCATCTTGAATTCATGCTCAGAAACCATATGGGTCGTCTTCTCTGAAAGAGGGGTATGGAAGGTGATATAATCAGAAGATCTATAAATCTCATCGAGCGTAACTAGTTCTACTCCTATCCTCTTGGCTTTATCCATAGAGACAAAAGGATCATAAACGATAACCTTCATGTTGAAGGCTAAGGCTAATTTAGCTACATAACTACCGATCCTTCCTAAGCCAACGATCCCCAGGGTCTTTCCTGCAAGCTCCACACCCTTGAATCTCTTGCGGTCCCACTCCTCTCTCTTCATCGAGGCATCTGCTAAAGGAATATTCCTAGACAGAGCTAGCATCATCGCTAAGGTGTGCTCAGCTGTAGAGACAGTATTACCACTAGGGGCATTCATAACCACAATGCCTTTCTTGGTAGCCGCATCAACATTTATATTATCCACTCCTACACCAGCCCGACCGATAACCTGGAGATTCGTTGCGGCATCGATTATCTTGGCCGTCACTTTTGTCTCACTACGAACAATCAACCCGTGATACTCACCAATTATTGAGACGATTTCCTCTTCCTTTAAGCCAGTTTTTATATCGACCGTCAGATCCTTGGCCTGATTCAAAACTTCAAGGCCTTCTTGAGATAGAGGATCAGCCACTAAAACCTTACCCATAGAATCTTTCTCTTCCATAATCTGAACTCTCCTATCTTGGAATGGTGTTCACGCTGAAGAAACTGCATTTTTAGGTAGAATAATCGATCCAAATCTTATTTTGTAATTGTTTAGTCACTGATTAACACAGATTAGCACGGATAAAGTAAGATAAGTGTTGTTATATTAAAAATCTGTGTTTCATCCGTGTGAATTCGTGGCTAAATAGTTACAATCTTTTAATATCATTGCTCTAGGGATCTATCCGCCCAATCTTAAGACTCTTTCGGCAGCACCAACCCCCTTTCCCAGCTCAATGGGGCAACCTAGATCCAATAGGATCATCTCTAAGGCAGAGATGGCTACCACCACATCGAAGGTATCGGCGTAGCCCAGATGGGCGATCCGAAAGATCTTACCTTTCATTGACCCCTGGCCGCCAGCAATAGTGATTCCGTATTCATCCCTAAACCTCTTGGGGATGACCTTGCCATCAATACCCTCTGGTACCTTAACCGCAGTACAGTTATTGGCGGGGCGCTTGGCGAATAATTCTAAGTCAAGGGCTAAGATCCCTTCTCTTGTCGCCTGAGCAAGCCGTGCATGCCGACTCAAAACATTCTCTAAACCTTCTTTCTTGATCATCTCTAGACTCTTTTGAAGGGCCATAATCAGAGAGACCGCCGGCGTATAGGGTGTATCTATCTTTGACCAAGACTCTTTGAGCGCCATAAGCGAAAGGTAGTATTTAGGAAGATCTGACATCTTGACTAATTCCCAAGCCTTCTCAGAGAGAGATATAAAGCTCAATCCTGGAGGGATCATCAGTCCTTTCTGAGAACCAGCTACAACCACATCAATACCCCACTCATCCGTCTTGAGCGGTTCTGCACCAAGGCCAGAGATAGCATCTACCACGAGGACCGCCGAATGATCTCTCACCACCTCAGCAATTCCTTCTATATCTGTTACTACACCTGTGGAGGTCTCGCAGTGGGTAGTATAAACCGCCTTTATAGAGGTATCCCCTTTAAGGGTTTCCCCAATCATTGAAGGGGTAACAACATCTCCATAAGGGATATCTATCGAGACTACCTCAATCCCATAGGCTTGGCAGATCTCGGCCCACCTTTCACCAAACTTCCCTCCTTGAACCACTAAGGCCTTATCCCCTTTTGAGAGCAGATTGCACACAGCCATCTCCATCGCTCCTGTCCCTGAAGAGGCGTGAACATAGACATCCCTCTGGGTCTGGAAGACATACCTAAGCCCCTCACCCACTTCTTCAAGGACCTTCTTAAAACCCGGGGTGCGATGGTGAATAATTGGATATGATTCAGCGGCCAAGACCTCTTCAGGAATAGTTGTTGGCCCTGGGGCCATCAGATACTGTTTCTTCATCCTTTTTCCTCCTCTCAAATGATAACTGAACATTAATCAATCATGCTTTTACTTCATCTTCACCGGTGCTGTTGAGTAAGGCCAGATTTAAAACCTCATCCATGGAGTCAACTAGTTCTACCTTCAATCTCCGTCTTATCTTTGGCGCCAATTCATCCAGATCACGCTCATTCTCCTTGGGAATGATGACCCTCTTTATTCCCATACGGTGACCGGCCAGGATCTTCTCCTTTATACCACCTACAGGCAATACCCGACCACGAAGGGTGAGTTCGCCAGTCATGGCCAGGTCATTGGCCACAGGTTTATCTATTAAGGCGGAGATAAGAGCTGTAGTCATAGTTATCCCAGCTGAAGGACCATCTTTAGGAACTGCTCCCTCGGGAACATGGATGTGGAAGTCTAACTTCTTATAGAAGTTTGGGTCTAAACCCAAATCCTTCGCCCTAGTTCGAGTATAGGAGAGGGCTGCCCGGCCTGACTCCTTCATCACTTCCCCAAGTTTACCGGTCATGATCAGCTCCCCCTTGCCTGGCATAATCATCGCCTCGGCAATCAGAAGGCTTCCCCCCACTTCGGTCCATGCCAGACCATTGACTACCCCGCTCTTTAACTCTTTCTCAGCACCACCAATCTTGAACTTCGGTGGACCAAGATACCTATAGAGATTCTGGCAGGTAATTTTGACCTTTTTTCCACAACCTTCTTTGGCCACCTCTTTGGCTATCTTACGACAGACTGCAGCTATCTCACGATCCAAATTTCTTACCCCCGCCTCCCGGGTATATTTCTGGATAATCAATTCAATAACTTCATCACTAAAATTAAGGTTGGAGGTCTTCAGTCCATGGGCCTTAAGCTGCTTAGGAATAAGGAAACGGTGGGCGATCACAGACTTCTCATCTTCGGTGTAGCTTGGAAATTCTAGAATCTCCATTCGATCTTGTAATGGTGGAGGAATCGAATAGAGGACATTGGCCGTAGTGATAAACATCACATCGGAGAGGTCGAAGGGAACCTCTAAATAATGATCAGAGAAGGTCGAGTTCTGTTCTGGATCTAACACCTCCAAAAGGGCAGCTGAAGGATCACCTCGAAAGTCAACACTCATCTTATCTACTTCATCTAAGAGAAAAACCGGATTCTTACTCTTTGCCTTGCGCATCGACTGAATGATCCGGCCTGGTAGAGCAGCAACATAGGTCATTCGATGTCCTCTTATCTCAGCCTCATCACGCACCCCGCCTAAGGAGAGACGGATGAAACTCCGGCCTAAGGCATCGGCAATGGATTTGGCCACCGAGGTCTTACCTGTTCCTGGTGGGCCAACAAAACAGAGAATAGACCCCTTCATCTGTTTAGTCAACTTCCGAACAGCAAGATACTCCAAGACACGCTCCTTAGTCTTGGTCAACCCATAATGGTTCTTTTGGAGGATCTTTTGGGCCTGGTCGATGTCCAATTTGTCCTTAGTCTTCTTATTCCAGGGAAGACTTATCATCCAGTCTAAATAATTACGCACAACCGCTGTCTCGCTAGACATTGGTGGCATCCGTTCTAACCTTTCAAGCTCCCTTAAGGCCTTCTCCTCAGCTTCTTTACTCATCTTGGCTTGCTTAATCTTCTTTCTCAATTCCTCGATCTCAGAAAGCCGATCACCCTTCTTCCCCAATTCTCGCTGGATAGCATGAATCTGTTCTGTAAGGTAATACTCCCGGTGGGCCTTCTCCATCTGTTTCCTAACTTCACCATGGATCCTTGACTCTATTTGAAGAACCTCTACTTCTCCATATAAGATCTGAATGAGTCTTTCTAGTCGATGTCTAGGATCTATAGTGCTCAATATCTCTTGGTTCTGCTTTACCTTTAAATTCATATGGGCAGCAATGACATCAGCCAATCTCCCGGGTTCTTCTAAATTGGTTACCACACTCACTGCCTCCGGTGGAAGGCGTTTGGTCAATTTGACATATTGGTCAAATTGAGAGATACAGGTTCGCATCAAGGCCTCTATCTCTTGAGTGTGCTCCCATTTCTCATCCACTGCACTAATCTGATAAAGATATGGTTTGTCGGGAATAAACTTCTCTATCTTGGCCCTTCTTAAACCTTCAACTAGTGCCTTGACTGTTCCATCGGGCAATTTCAACAATTGCAAGATCTCGGCCACCACGCCCAAGGGATAGAGGTCATCACTTTTAGGCTCTTCAGTCTCCACCTTCTTCTGAGTAGCAAGAACAATAAGTCGATTACTATAGGTGGCACTCTCTAAGGCTGCTATAGACCTTTCCCGACCAACGATCAGGGGAACGACCATAAATGGAAAGACAACAAGGTCCCTCAAAGGCAATAAAGGAAGTTCATTAGGGATCTCAACTCCAAAAACTTTATCTTCCATAACCTTAAGGATTTAACCTTTAATTACTTCCATCTTTGTGTAAATAACTACACAAGAACAAGTATATACTACCTATCGACTTAAATGTCAAGGGTAAATCTACCCTGACCCTCCACTTTTTACCCCAATGCCACACCTTCTTTATTCTAGAGTCAACCTTCGTGAGGCCTCTGGCGGATCTTATCACCCTCAAGATAGAAGGTAACCGCTTTCAACTTCTCTGTTACCTCAAACACGATATTACGAATAATGACTACCGTACCTGGATAAACAGCCTCTAAAACATCAATTACGCCACCAGCAGGCCTGAGCATCTCTCTCTCTAATACCTCTTTTCGTTGGGCATAGGAATGGAGTTTTGCCGCCAGGCTTGCCTGGGTGTTGATCAATCGGGAAAGTAACTCTTCTCGTTCTGGGGAAAGACCAGTAGTCTCCTTCTGTCGTTTCAAATTTAAGATGTCAACCTTATACTGTTCAAACTCCTTCAGATCTTCCCTTAGGAGCCTCTTCAAAACAGTAACTTGTCCACGTATCCTTGGTTGGACACCAACCTCAATAATGGTTGGAGTAAATTTCTTGCATCCAACAACCCTAGCCCTTACCCTGTTACGAGCCCTTATCTCTCCTCCAATAATAAGCCCTCTCTTTCCAGTAACAATAATATTTCCATCAGCATTCAGTTCTGAATGTAAGACCTCTTCGTCAACGATAATATCCCCCCCGGCAAATAGATTACCCATTTCAACAAACTTACAGATGATATCCTTGCCCGCCCTTATTCTACCTTCATGATTGGCCTGGATTCCATGACTAATATTGACGCTTGCTTCTGAATGGAGAGTAGCTTTGCCCACCCCCCCACGGATTTGGATATCCCCTCCTGCTCGAACCCTGAAGCCATCTTCTACATTACCAGCAATATCGATTGTCCCCGGAAAGTCTATATTTCCTGTAGTGAGGTTGACATCGCCCTTGACTTCATAAACCGGCTCAACATTCACCCGTCCACTGACAAAGAGAACATGTCCATCAATGGTGGAACAAAGCTTCAGACCATCTTCGGTAATCTGGGTATTTTTACCCACAGGGAGTTTCGTATCTTCTACTGGCGGAGGAGGAATCTGTTCACCGGTTATCCGTTGGCCTGGTTGGCCAGGAATAGCCGTCCCTACTTTAGTAGCTAAGACCTGTCCCGCTCTTACCATCCGAACAATATTCAATTCCTTAAAGTTCACCCGACCCCATTCATCTTCGATAAACTTTGCCTTTTGGGGACTAAGATCGAAATGGTATTCAATCTTGGAGCTCTTTCCAGGAGTGGGAGGGATCTCTTCAGCCACAATCATTCTCACACCAAACTTCCCATCTTTAATCGCCTGATGGATAGCTTCCTCCTTGATCCCTATCACAATACCTTTCCCTTTTAAGGCCTCTGTAGCATCTTTAAAGCTGACGGGTAACCCACCAGGTTGAGGAGGAATAAGGATCATCTCTGCCCTCCTTCCATCTGGGGAGATCTCTATTATCACTTCTCCGTCTAAATCTGGAATATACTGCCTTGGTGCGATCTTGACTGGTGTAGCTAAGGCTTGGTCTATCACCTCCTTTAAAAGAACCTCATTCACATCCTTGAATCCCCTACTCTCCATCTCTTTAAGCACGTTTTCAACTTTAACCCTACTTCCACCTTCCCTAGGTGGAAATACACTCAAGAAGAGTCCCTCTTCTGTGTTCGCCAGTCGGTAATAACCCTCGATATCCAACTGACCAAGCTTCCCTTTTTCAGTCTTCTCTTCTATCTCCAAAGGGAGGAATCTTCCGACCGGAAAGATCTTCATCCTTATGGTCTCCTTATCTTTGGAGATTATCTCTGTCTCTACATCCTCAACCGCGAGGTCAAGAAGTGCAGCACCTTCTCTCTTGATCTCACCAGGGGTAGAGCCACTTAGAATGACGAAAGGAGTAAAGCCTTTGATCTTAACGGCAGGTTGGGTTACAAGAGATTCCTTAGCTTCTACCCTTGTATATGCCTCCCCCTTAATACTCGTTCCTTCAAATGTAAAGCTCAATCCCCCTCCTCGCTCTTTTATCGCTAGAAGACTTCCTCCGATCTTCAACTCTACGCCTGGATGGACCGCTTCGCGAGAAGAGATCCGTCCCTCCTTATCTACCGTCAAGATGGTTTTAGTCTTCTCCTCAGAACCAAGGACCTTGGCTTCTATCAACTTATTGGCATAGACCCTGCCACCATCAATCTGACCTTCACAGATAACCTGCTTGGCAATAACATTACTATTTCGAATAAACTCATTAACGAAGACATTTTCTCCCGCTTCAACAGTGATCCCCTCAGCAGAAGTAATTGAAACATTTCCATGAGCAGTGATTATTCCTTGTCCTTTACCAAATACAGCCTGCCGAACCTTTATATCACCATCTGAAATAAGGGTAGCATCACCCACCCCACCAACAACAATAATGTCAGATTCGGCCTTAACTTCTACACTATCCCCAACAGCTCCATTAATGATGATCATGCCACTAAATTCAATATCACCATCCTCCTCACTAAGATCCCCATCTATCTCTTTAACTTCTTCAACTGAAATCTTATTTTCTTCCCAGATTACCCGACCAGATCTGATAGCATAAGCTCTAGCTCCCTCCTCATCAAACATAACTCCATTTCCTGCACTGATATAAAGGGGCTTTCCAAATCCACCAGGGATTGTTTCACCGGTGACGGTTTTACCAGAAGTGCCGCGGGTAGCAAGGTGCTTAATCATAAGAAGCTGGCCAGGGATGGCCTCCTCTTTTAGAGGAGTGTCTTCTTTGTCCACACCAAAACGATAGATAAAAAAAGCATCCTCACCCTTTGTAGGTGGTATCCCCCTAGCCACTAAGATCTTCTCGTTGAATCTGTGCTCCTTGATAGCCTTTAAAATCTTGTCGGTCTCTACCTCCATTATCCCCTTTTCTTTCAAACTCGCTAAGACTTGCCTTAACTCGAGTAACCTTCCTCCAATCTTTGGCGGAATAATGAGGATATAAGCCTCTAGTTTGTCCTCGCTCAAAATTACCTCTACCCGACTATCTAAACTAGAATCTTCAACCTGTATCCCTTTTAAAAAGGTCTCTAAGGTCCTGAAGTCACGTTCCACATCTTCAAGGTCTACCTCTTGCCTAGGCGTTACGTTGACACTTGCCTTACTACCTTCCCACCTGACCTCCCCATAATCTGTAGCGTAGATCCTTAATCCATCACTACTGAGTTTAGTATTCTCACCAACAAGAAGGGTGATATCCTTCCCAAAGAGGCCCGGAATAACCTCCCCCCTGACCGAACGACCTGGCCAACCCTGAGTGGCTGGAACTTTAACCGCCAAGAGCTGTTCAGGAGTAACATCTTCTCCTGTTCTCACCTGGTTTGTAAGATAGGCATCTTTACCTTTATGTGGAGGTACACCTCTAGCCACTAGGATAGATTGATTGAATACCTTCTTCCTGAGTGCCTCTTTGGTGCTCTCCCCATCGATATCTACTATTCCTTTATTGATAAGGGCATCCATTGCTCCTTTCAAATCGAGAGGTCTTCCCCCAAGTCCAGGAGGGGTAATGATCAGATAGGCATTCAATCCACTCTCATCCACAACTACCTCTGCCCTCCCGTCCTGATCTAGATACTCCATCTTACTGATACTCTCTTCTATTATCTCCTCTTCTCTAATCACTTCTTCCAAGACGGCGTCGGAGGTGGCTTCAGGCTCCTTGCCTGTATCCTCATCAAGTATTTCAAATTCATCCTTTTTCATCTCTTCTTTTTAAACCTACAAACTTAGTCTATACCCTTTTTCTGGGAGGCCTGGGAGAGAAAAACTGGCAGAGTTGGCCACTCGCTTCATGGACGACTAAAGAAGGTGACTTACTGGATTTAAAGTTAAATGCTTTGCAGGCATAGGGAAAACCCGTATCCCAAGTCACCTTATAGTGTTTACATTTATAACACTGAATCTTCTCTACCACTTTCCTATCCAGCGTAAAGAGAAGTTACCGCTAAATTATCGAAAACCACAAAAGCCTTTTCCTCTCAACTCCCTCAATCTCCTCAAACAGGAAAAGAAGAATAGCCCTCTTCATCCAAGCTTTTCGCTCAGTTTTGAGGAGGGCTATAATGTTCTACTTATTCAGCAGCAAGGAGAAAACAGACTAAACCAGCCAGGATGAGAATTCCTCCTATGCACCCTTTGAATAGTGATACAACTTGTCCCCAAAAAACTACAATCATCCAGATGCCTAAGACTACTAGTACAACTCCCAGAAGAATCTTCAAAGCCTTTTTAACTGTCTCGCCCTTTTCTTTCTGAGGTTCTACAGCTTTCTCTTCAACCTTCTCCTCTTCTGCCATTCATCATCCCTCCTTTTCAAGAAGATTGATTATGAGTGCTCGCTGATTCTGAAGCAAACAACCCACCCAAGATAGCTTGAAAGAAAAACTTGATGAAAGATCTTATCTTACGCAGGATCAAAGGATTTTTTGGCAAAGTATGACTCCTTACTAACGAATTAGAGAGAAAAGTAGGAGTTCTCTTAGCAAGAG
>DNCN01000023.1 GCA_003485015.1 bacterium | reverse complement strand
AATTTAACAAAGTAGTAATAATGGGATTTAGTGAACCTGGTTCTGGGGAATCTTGGAACATGACTTGCACAAATTGGAGATGGCTAACTCTTTCCCAGGACTTCGTAGATCATCACCGGCTTTACCCTTCCTTTAACCATTACCTCTTCAATCGGCTTAACCTTTACTATATCCTTAACACACTCATAAGTGGATTCGCTGATGATGATAGAGGTGTGGTACTGACGGGTCAGCTGCTCAAGCCTGGCACCAAGATTGACGTTATCACCAATGGCAGTATAGGCCGTATATTTTAATGAACCCATATTACCCACATTCATCTCTCCAGTATTTATCCCAATGCCAATAGCAATTGCCTGTCTTCCTTCTTTCTTCCACTTCTGGGTTAGCCTCTCCAATTCTTCAAGCATAGAGAGGGCTGTTAGAACAGCTCTCTGGGCATGATCTGGATAATAGATGGGCGCACCAAAGATGGCCATGACCGCATCGCCCATAAATTTGTCCAAGGTGCCATCGTGTCTAAAGATGCAATCAACCATTGCCTCCATAAATTCATTCAAAAGGGCAACCACCTCTTCAGGAGGATGCGATTCAGCCAGGCTCGTAAAACCTTTAATATCACAGAATAATACTGTCAAGGCCCTCCTTTCGCCACCAAGTTTTACACGGTCAGGATTCTTCATAATCTCATTGACTATCGATGGCGAGACATATCTTTGGAAGGTCGATCTTAGCTTTCTCTTCTTTTTCTCCTCGCTAAGATACCTATAACCAATAGTTACCGTAAATGTCATAAAGATACACATAGATGGTCGAACCATCTCTATCCAAATCCCCTGTTTTTCAAACAGATCAACACAATAATGAAGGTAGGAGCCTAAGAGAAAAAGACTCAGAAGGATTACTTTTATCAACCCCAAATAGAATCCTATAAAACCAACGATGACTCCCAAAAGAAGGATGAGGCAGAGATTTCCAAAGTCGGACCTCTTTATAAAGGCCTCATCCAGAATGGTAAGGATACTATTTGCCCATACTTCCACCCCATGCATACTTCCCTTCGGGGTCGTCCACAGATCATATAGAGCCGGTGCGGTCGCTCCCACCAGGATCAATTTGTCCTTAAAATAGAGAGGAGAAATCTTCCCCTCCAAGACTTGATGGTAGGGAATGTGCTCTATAGAAAGGGAGGGACCGATAAAATTTATCATCATCTCTCCCTTTCTATCTATGGGAATGCGTCTCTTATTAAGGATCAATTCCTTTCCTGGAATTATCTTGGTATTATCTGGTCTGATATTTAGATAGTCCTTCGCCAATACAAGGGCTATGGAGGAGGATAATCCGCTTTCATGCTCCACTACCAGAGGAATATTCCTATAGACTCCATCTGCGCCTTCTTTTCCAAGAACCACATGCCCTGAGCCTTTCGCTGCCTTGGCCAAGGGAGTAATAGGAAGACATTCCTTCTCTTTATCTGGGGTAAGGGAATAAGCAAGATAGCAGCACCCTGTCTTCTTTATAGCTGTAGCCAAGATCTCATCCATCTCTTCTGTGCTTTCTTCACTAAAGAAGATGTCAAAGAATATCGATTTTGGATCTCCCTCCATGATTTTATCCAAAAGAAGGGCATGGAGATTCCTTGGCCAGGGCCATCTTCCCAGCCTTTTGATGCTCTCTTCATCAATGGCGATGATTACCACCTCATTCCTTGGATTTACCGGTTTAAGACGGAATCTATAATCGAGGGTTTTTAATTCGAAGAGGTTGAATAGAAAGCCTAAGGAGGGGATGGCGGAAAGCAGGATAATAAATAAGGGGACTCCAAGACCTATCAAGAGACTCTTTAGTATTCTACTTTTAAACTTCATTCAGAAAGAGCCTAAGGTAGAGTCCGATGGCTGCAGCGATGAGATTACCGGTGCCTACATTGAACTTATAAAGAAGATCCCTTTCCAGTAAGACTCTGATGGTAGTAAGAACGGGAACGAATAGATAGAAGTGCCCTGGGAGGAGAAAGAGGCTTAAGCAGACTCCCCTCTCCACGATGGTGAGGTACTTCCTCCTATTATCAAGGATAAGGCTTGAATGATTGGAGTGGGGCAACAGATCCTTTGCTGCATAATAAATGAAGATTATCGATGGATGAGTCACCAAGAGGTACCCTACAAGATAAGCCATCAGCCTCTTATCGATATAGGGCAAAAGAGGCTCCTGAAAGAAGGCGATGAGGCCGATAAATCCAAGGTGGACCCCTTGATCCATCAAGAACAAGAGAAGATTGTTACACCTGAATCTCTCTATAATATAAGCTCTTGCTCTATCGACAAGATAATGGAGGATGGTTAAAAGGAGAATGCATCCCCCTATGAATCTTGACAGATAAGGAAGAAGGAAAACAAAGGATAGAAGGCCGAAGATAGAGGCATGAGCGGCTGTGATCAATCTACTCTTCGTCTTTAGCTGGGCCATCTTTATGGTCTGTAAGGTAAAGTCGGTCAATAGATGGGCCAATAACAGGAGAGAAAATAACATAATTAGTAGACCTTCTTTATCAGTCCTTTCTTGTATGCCCTAAAGAAAGCCGCCACTACCTCTGGATCGAACTGAGTATTGGCGCAAGACTCTATCTCTTTTAGTGCTTCATCCAAAGGGTATGCCTTTCTATACGCACGATCGCTGGTCATGGCATCAAAGGTGTCCGCCAAGGCTACTATTCTAGCCAAGATGTCGATATCCTTTCCTCTTAGGCCATCAGGATAGCCACAGCCATCGAATCTTTCGTGGTGATTTCTTACGCCAGAGATCACCTCCTCAAGTTTCTTTATCGGAGCGATTATCTTCACCCCCAGTCCAGGATGACCTTTTATCTTCAGGTATTCTTCCTCAGTGAGAGAAGTTGGTTTAAGAAGAGTCTTCTCATCGATGCCTATCTTTCCAATGTCATGGAGTAGCCCGGCCAGCCTCACCACCTCCTGCTTCTCTTTTGAGAATCCCAACTCCTTAGCTATAATGACTGAGTATTCGGCGACACCCTCAGAGTGGCCACGGGTATAAGGATCTT
>DNCN01000042.1 GCA_003485015.1 bacterium | reverse complement strand
AAACTCAACAACGTCCCTTAAATTCTATAAATTCTATAGAAAGGTGTAGATTTATAGGTACTAGAGGAAAAGATGTGGCTCGGGTTTTAGTAGTAAACCAAGGGATAAAATTTTGGGAATATTTAGCCAAGAACCGTAATGCAACAGTACGTGAGGCTGCCAAAAGGACTTTAGATGGAAATCTCCACACATGTGCACCTCCTTATCCCAGCCTTGGGGAGTGGCCCGAATGTTGGGAGTTTAGACCATAAAAGGATCTTAAATTATGTGGTGGGATTTTCTAAAGAGGGATTTAAAATTCCCCTCTCTAAAGATCAGATTCAGATTCTTAGTTATTCTTGCCTCTATCGCAATCTCCATCTATGGACCTTACTACATCGGTAAAACCCTATCCTTAAAGACTTGTAAGACCTTCTGCGAAAGATTAGGGATCAAGGTAGAGGGGGTTTCAAAGGTCCGCTTAGAGCTTCCAGAGCACTGTGGAGCACTTGGATACGAACCATTGAGGTTTGAAATTTACTACCCAGACCACTCCTTTGAGGTTGATCCACTGTTATGTGAAGTGATCAAATTTTATAATCATAAGAAAGGCAACTCCTCCACCGAAAAGGATAAGCCCTTTACTAAGATTGATCTCACTATAGCAACACAGGAGGAGAAGATCAGTTTTGCTGAAGAGTATCTCAGTCGTATCGGTAAGCCTAAGGATGCTGTCTTTGATAAGCTTGAAGAGGGCTTATGCTTCGTCTGGCGAAGGGAATTTGAAGGGTATAGGTATGAGAATAATAGAATCTTATTGCAGTTCTTTAAGAATGGAGACCTCAGCGTCTATAGAAAAACCTACTGGGCGAAGCCACCGCATTCCCTTAAGGTTAGAATCAGTAAAGAAGAGGCGATCGGATTGGCAAAAGAGGAGTTGATAAAATGGAGTAAGGAGGCAAACCTGGAGTATGAGTGGGGAGGGTGTCGATCCGCTGAGCTTGCTATTATTAATCCCAACTATTCCTGGGATCTAAAGCGGATTAATTTAGAGATTAAGCTTAATGAATGGCTCGATTCCCTTGACAATCTGAGTGACTTTAGCCTTATTCCAGATTATCTATACTCTCTTCCAGAGTATCTATCTGGTAGAACGATGAGGAGAAGGTCTATCTTGGCTTGGGTAGTCAAGATAGAAGGTAAACTCTTAGGCCATGTAGAGATTTCTTGGGTCTATATCGATGCAAATACAGGAAAGAACGTGGGTGGAATGTTGAGTAAAATTTCTACCCATCCATCTGAGGGGGCTAGATAGCCATGGGAGAAGATAAGATCTTTTTTAAAAAAGCTTTGAAGATAACAAGATTAATCTTGGGAGTATCAATTGTAGGCTATTGCGCTCTTTTCACTATCACCATGTTCTTCATTTCATCATCCTCATGGAATATTATGAAGCCAATTGGATGGATAGCACCATGTATAATTCTATTGCTCATGAATATTCTTCTCTTTATTTATCTTTTAAAAATCAGGTTTTTGAAGGCAACTTTGATAGTGCTTGTGTTAATTCCTCTAATTATCTCATACTCATATGTGGTATTTGTTAATCTTATTGCTGTTTCAGATACCTACCATTATACCAATTGGGGCCAAAGTACAATTTCAGAGATCATCTTTATGCTTCAATGTCTTCTTCCTCCCATTATTGTTTTAAGCATGATGGAATTATATCCCATAAGACTAATATCAGGCTTTGATTGGAAAGGATCATTTTTAAACGGGTGCCTCATAAATCTCATCTCTTATCTTTGCATATTTATCTTGCTTAGCTGTCAACTATACAATGGAAGTAGAAAGATCTGTCTCAATTCAAATAATCCCTCTGTCTTAATTAAGGTAGCAAGAGATGATTGGTTTTTGGTTAATCGAATTTCTGCAATTAGATGGTTAATAAACCAAAAAGAGGGCATTCAAACTTTAAAAGAGTTATTAAGAGATGATGAGATTGAGATCCGTTCCTGGAATGCATGGGAGATTTTAAAGAAAATAGAAGGAAAGAGGTAATCGGTTATACTGCTAAAGAAGGGTCATTTCTTTTGGTTTCTGGCTCTATGTCTGCAAAAGACAGGAAGAGGTATCTGTATCCAGAAATCTCCCTATGTACTGAAGAATTACTGAAGGAGTGATAAAAATGTTGAAGATTCCTGAGACTTATAAGGCTTTGATGCAGTTATTGATCCGGATTGGCACCCTCCGTGTAACCCTTAGAGGGGTCTTAATTGGGGTGCTCATCGTTGCATTGATCCCTGTAGGATTTCTCGGCCGACACATGATCAATAAGTCCCTTGCCCTGAGGGCTACCAGGAACTTTTCCAGCAGATTGGGAATTAAAGTGGAAGGGAAATCAGAGGTGGATTTTTTCTCCGAAGATAGAGATCTCAATGAATATAGCCCCCCTACATTTTCTATCAGTTACCCGAGATTGATAAACTTTGATGTTGATGCCCACACCCATGAAGTGATTGAGTTTGTGGGAAGAAAGGATATATTCGAGGAGGATAGCCTCCTGAAGAGACTTGAGTCTTCACAGGCAATGAGTAAAGAGGAGAAGATCAAGCTAGCTGAGGAGTTTCTTTCCCTTATTGGTAGAACAAAGGAGGCTGTCTTTGATAAATTTATAGAGACCGAAAATGTTCTCTTTTTTGAATGGAAGAGGGTTCTAAATGGGTATGAGTACAGAGACAATAGAATCTCTTTGACCATTAGTAAGAATGGAAGAAGAGTGTATGACTACACAAAAAAGTTTGTAGCAAAACCATGCCCCTCCACCGAGGTTAAGATTACTAAAGAGAAGGCTATTGCACTGGCTATGAAAAGGATAAATAGGATTGCCAACATGCGCATATACGAAGAACTAGATCCATATCAAAGATGGTGGTATGCTACTGAGGGGCTCAATGAAAAGATAGACTTCTATTATGAATGGTATTGCTGGGAACCTGCAGGAGAAGTCGAGAAGGTTTCGCTTAGTATAATCCAACCGAATCACTTCTGGACTCCATGGCGGATCAAGATAGAAGAATTTCTCCCTCGTATACTTGAAATAGAAGGATTAGTAGGATGGTTGATTTCATTGAGAAAAATGGGCAGAGACTCAAGGCTTGCATGGGTAGTGGGTATAAGAATGAAGGAGACCGAGGGGACAAAATATTGGGACCCTTCACCGGCTATGGTCTATGTCGACGCTGCCAATGGGAAGATTCTGGGCGGCTATTTAGATTATCCTATAGTACTACTTTGTTAAATTG
>DNCN01000039.1 GCA_003485015.1 bacterium | reverse complement strand
GGAGGGATTCGAACCCTCGGTAAGGTTTTAGGCCCTACAACTGCTTAGCAGGCAGCCCCGATCAACCACTCTGGCACCTCTCCAAAAATGGGGGTCGCTCTTTAACCTCTTTCTCCAACCAGGTCACATGGCAACCATCAAAGGATTTTTGCCCCCTTGAATAAGATACCTTATCTCTTGCTAGACATGGAGGTCAGCGGGGTGACAGGGAGCGCAGCGACCGCCAGAGGGGCAAAGCCCCTATGGAAGATAGGATGTTCCACGGGATGTTCGTGAAGCTACTGAACTTACCTCCTCACTCTTCAACCTTAAGTCTTTTTTGCTTGCTGACACGGAGGTCAGCGGGGTGACAGGGAGCACAGCAACCGCCAGAGGGGCGAAGCCCCTATGGAAGACAGGATGTCTTCAAGGGGGTAACAGCAAACGTAGTGAGCGTCATAGGGGGCAAAGCCCCCTTGAAAAACAGGGAGGTTTTGCGGAGGAGGTAGGATTCGAACCCACGGTGCCTTCCGGCACAACGGTTTTCAAGACCGCCGCAATCATCCACTCTGCCACTCCTCCTAATATCTATTTAAGTTAAATGGCTTCTCTTAAACTTTCAGGAATTGGTTTGTGGACTGGGATAGGTTTTACCTCTTTATTTACTGCCTCTCGGGTATTAGCCGCTCCCAGCCTCTTGAGCAAAAGATCAAATGTCTCCTCAAGCCTTCTACTTATCTCCTCTCTAGCCTCCTTGGGTATATTCCAGACTTGTTCTTTGAATGGGCCCCAGGCCTTCTTTCTTGTCTTATAGATGAACTGCTCATCTGTCTCGCCTTCTTTTCTCTCCTTGGCACATTCTTTGTGAAGATGGGAGTACATCTTTTCTCGTAAGTCCTTGGGAAATAACTCAGATTCATAGATCATATTCTGGTACTCAGTGGCTAAGTGAACCTCAGTTGTATTGGCCTCGGCAAACTTGCTGAAGGCTTCGGCAGGTAAAGTTGAGGCCCCATGCTGGACTGCACCGGCTAGACCGTACTCCTGAATAGCTACATTTGAAAGCCTTGTTAAAGTGTCGAAGTCAAGCTTTACTTTGGCAATCGTCCCATCAGGAAGTACCACCCCGCCATGAGTCGTGCCAGTCTGGATGGCAATCTTGCTTATTCCAACAAGACCCTCGTCCCTCTTAGCCAGTTCCTCCTTCAGCCCATCCAGGTATGCTCGAAGCTCTTCTTCAGTAGAGTTCTTGCCGCCGATTTCTCCTATCTCACCGCCACAGGAGACAGTTATCCCTTTTGGCTCAATTGTTCGGATGTAAGCAACAATCTCTCCCGCTATCTCGAAGTTATCTCTTTGTTGCTCCCGAACAGTCGGTCTTTCAAGATCAACTAAGGTAGAGGTGTCGATATCGATGTTATAGAACCCTGCTTCAATAGACTCTCTAATCAAATCCTTAAGGGTAGCTATTTCGCTCCTTCGATCAAGCTTCCGTCTAATCTGGAAGTGATCCCCCTGAATGAAGATGGGTCCAGAGTAGCCCTCTCTCAAGGCCGCAGCCATCACCACCGAGGCATACTCTGAAGGTGGTTGATGGGTATACTCCATCTCACTGCGGGCTAACTCAAAGATAAAGCTTGCAGAGTCGTTCTTCATAGCTGCCCGAACTAGGGCACAGGCTACATCGTAAGCCAGGCCGCGGATGTTGACTGCAGGAACAGTCAGATGACTATATTCTCCCCGGCCCTTAGCCCTATAGAATCCCTGAATCGATGAGGGTATCAGACCAAGTTTGAGCGCAGCCTCTCTAATGATCCATTTTGAAGCAGCCTTAATATCCTCATTCTCATTGAAGACCGCATTGTGAACCAGGTCATCAAGCCTCTCCCGGAATACACCCTCATTGACCATATCAATCCGACCATCCTCACTGATCTCTAAACCTCCTTTAAGAGCTAAGACCAACTCCTTTGTACTTGAATAGAACATCTTTCAACCTCCTATCTAAAAGTCTATTGTAAGCAGGGTCTCTTCCCTAATTTATTCGATAAATTCCTCCAGGCTCTTCAGTAAGCCTTTATCCCTCATCTCTTCTATTAACCCTTTAAATCCTTCAAGATTTGTATTAACGACTCTATGTAACTTATCTTCATTTTCAGCAGGTAAACCATAATCTTTTACCTCTACTCCCCCTTCTCTTGCCATCTTAAGAATCCATCCCTCCAACCTTGGACACAAGATAATCAAGCGATTTTGGGATTCCTCATCATACAGGAGTTTAACATTATTCTTTACCGAGAGAGATTTCAATGCCTCTATGTAACTCGGTTGCACACAGAGGGGATCTTCATCCACCAATCCTTTAGAATTTCTGCTATTCCCTAATCTTTTGCAGACCCCTGTCTTACCACCAGCATGTTCTATCTCCTCCTCGGGGATCCCAAGGGCTCTGACCAATACCTTATCGGCTTTACATTCAACAAACATCATTTTTCTAGGAACCGGTCAAGGTTAAAGAATAGGTCTATATCCAAATCAAGGATCTTTTGTATCTTTTCTTCAGCTAGGGGTTTAACCTTGGTCTGGTATTCCTTAAAATAAGTCACGAAGACATTGACCTCATCTTTTTCTGCCTTCCCTAAGAGTGGCAATAAGAGATAAGGGTTATGAGTAGAGATAAAGTATTGATTTGTTTTATCTAGTGCTATTCTCTCACTAAGAAATTTGGTGTAATAAGGAAATGAATGGGCCTCGGGCTCTTCAAAGATAAGGATCGAATCTTTATTCGTCTCTATAGCCAAAAGATGGAAGACAACTCTCTGTAAAGTGTCAGAGACTAAGGAATATGGGTAAGAGATGCCCACACCTTCGACCTCTTTTTGAAGTTCTATTTTATACTCCTGAGGTTTCAAGATAACCTTAAGTCCAAATTCACTGAATATATCAGCCACTGTCCTCTTCAAGTCTTTATTTGTCAGTAACATCATAAGAAGATTCTCTCCTCTTGGAGGTCGAAGAAAATTAGCCTCCCGCCCTGCAAATCTCTCTATTACCTTAAACCTATAAAATTTGAATGGTGAATCTGCGCTATAACTTACTGCCCCTTCTCCATTATAACTAAACTGAAAGCTAACTTCTCTTCCACTTCCTACAAATTGTCCATCTTCAAATCTTACCTCAACGCACTTATCATCGGCTCCTATTTCTATCTTCTCATCCAGAATTTGGTCATAAAATAAATCAATCATGTTTTCGAAACGAATGAAGTCTTTGAGCTCTCCATATGGGAGAGAGAAGATCCCTATGCTCTCTAAGATATTTGATTTTCCAGCATTTGGTCTACCGATAAAGATATTAACTCTTTTGCAGTTTAATTCTAAATCCTTTATGGTCTTAAAGTTCTTAATCACCAAATCCTTGATCATCTTCCCTTAACCTATTTGTCTCCTTCTATTTCTCCTCTCTGCACTGCAATAAAAACCAAACGCCTTAAAGATTCCTGCCTTTCATTTATGAGTTAACAAAATAGTATTAGCTAAGAGTAGGATTACGAGATAAGGATTTATTTGTCCAATTATAACTTCAATTCTGGCAGATTCAGTTCATCCAATACCCAATCAAGGTTCAGATCTAAACCTTTCTCTCTATTCTGTTTCTCGATACCTTTCAAATGTTCCTTCATAAGACTGATAAGCCTTGGCCTCATCTTCGGGTCCTTTGCTGCCTGAGGCGGCGTCAGATTATTCAAAGCAGGAATCCGATCCTCCATAAACCTCTGGTAATGGCTCTTGTAGAAATCCTGTATGATTTTACGCTCAATCTCAATCGGAATGAGCTCCTCTGGCCCTCTTGATACTCTTTGGAAAAACTCTTCATTCTCGAATCCATCGGCATCTTTACTATGGAGTCTTTCAGCAAACTGCTTAGCCATGTCCACTACCATCTCCTCTTGTAGAGTAAGTTTCCCTTTAAAATACTTCTTAACCATCTTTTTGGCAAATTCATATTTTTGCTTGGTAAAGGTTTCAAGAAGAATCCCATCTGGATAGAGGGTTATACCCCCAATAATGCCCACACCACCATCTTCATCATCATGACGAAAAGAAAAAGGCATCTGTGCTTCAAGGGTCTTTGACCTACCTCTGCGCAACCAATCATAATGGTATACCCCCTCCGCATATCCCTTCTCAGAATCTCCTTCTCTCAACTCAAAATCAGGGTATCTGTCTAAAATGGCTTTAATCTCCTCAAGCTTCCCTTCTATCTTATAGGATGCCCTGCATTGATGGAGATCCATCCCCTTCAACATGGCAATTTGCTTCTTATCTCTAAGCTCAAATGCCAACCTGCAGAAGGTACTGAAATTTTCTGACAAATGGTCCTTTATCGTAAAAGACGGCCGCCTCTTGGACTCTTCTTTAAAACCCTTTTGCATCATTTCCATAAACTCTTTGGCAATAAAATCGCTGATCTCTATCCCGATAAACTCTGGCCTGCTAAAATTGGGATAGTGCGTAAGCCAAGTTAAGAAGCGGGCAAAACGTACTGTATGTGCAGCAAGGCTGCGGTCAAGTAAGATGAACATACCCCGTTGTGAATCAAGCAGATCAATGCACTCCATAGCCTGGTTATCCAGTATCTTTTGTATCTCGATAATAGTAACCCGGGAGTTGAGACGGTAGTTCATTATTGTAGCCTCCTCACGATTAAGACCTCGCCAACCCGTACCCTTCCAATGTTGAGCCAATGTTTGATTATCTTTGCTATGTTCAACAAAGAGGAGATGATATACCGCGGTTCCTATTGCTACAGCCTCCCAATTCTTGAGGGGACCACTTTCGGGCCACATATGCTCGATTGTCTCTTGAAAATAATTTCTACCATATGCGTCAATGACATAATTCACTATCTTGTGGGTAAGGCCAGCGTCTATCTTAAGCCAGGAATCATAACCCATTATGTTAAAAGGATAATATCTGCAGTCAGGGCTACAGACTATTTCAACCCCGCGTTTTGAGTGGCAACAGGTAGGGCAGATAATTCTACCTGCAGTTAAACATAAATTCCTGCTTCTTGCTCCACAGATATGACATTTTTTGGCAGCTCTGTTCATAGCACCATGCAATTCTCCCATTGAACTTATAAATCTGTCAATCTCTTACTTTTTAATCAGCTTAGCCAAAGAAGAGCTTGGCTGTCTCATAGAGTTCTTCAGATACAGTCTTTAACTGGCCAACGGCTGCAGAGAGAGGGACTGAGGTAATCTGGCCATTGTATAAGGAGGCCATCTGTCCAAATTGTCCTTCAGCTACGAGTTCAACAGCCTTAACCCCTAATTTAGTCCCCAGGTTCCTATCAAAGGCCGTGGGTGAACCTCCCCGCTGGAGATGGCCAAGAACAGCAGACCTTGTCTCCACACCCGTCTTCTTCTCGATGAGTTTCTCTAAGGCCTTACCAATACCACCCAACCGGACATGTCCAAATTCATCCAGTTGTTGGGTCTGGAGGATCTCATCGGACTCCTTGCCTTCGATCTTGAATCTTGCCCCTTCTGAGGCAGCGATGAGGGTGTAACCTGGATCATCTTTACGTTTTAAGACAATCTCACAAACCTCATCGAGGTCAAAGGGTACCTCGGGAATAAGGATGATATGGGCCCCACCGGCCATTCCTGACTCTAAGGTGATCCAACCGGCATGGCGGCCCATGACCTCAACGACCATACACCTATGGTGGCTTTCAGCTGTAGTATGGAGCCGATCAATGGCTTCAGTGGCAATAGTTACTGCAGTATCAAAGCCAAAGGTCTGATCAGTACAAGAAAGGTCATTATCGATCGTCTTAGGCACACCCACCACCTTAAGACCCTTCTGATAGAGCTTATTGGCTACACCCAGCGTATCTTCACCACCAGCAGCGATGAGACCGTCAAGTTCCAGGGCCTCAAAATTTTTAAGAACCTTCTCCTCGCCACCCTCCTTCTTGTAAGGGTTAGTCCGGGAGGTGCCGATGATCGTTCCCCCCATCTTATGAATATCTTTGACGACATCTTTAGTAAGAGGCAGGGTCTTTGATCCTAAAAGGCCTGCCCAACCATCCTTTATGCCTATCACCTCAAAATCTAAAGAATCAGCCTTATGGACAATGGCCCGGGTAACAGCATTCAGCCCAGGCGCATCTCCACCTCCATGCAATAATCCTACCTTCTTCATGAATTACCTCCTTTATCTTAGGTTAATCTTGTTCTTATCTTTCTTCAGGAAGGAGGAAGGCCACTCGCCTATTTAGACATTATTATTCCCATCCCATCCATATAGTCCCTTAAAGCCTCAGGGATAACAACGCTTCCATCCTCCTGTTGGTAATTCTCCAAGATGGCCACTACAGTCCGGCCCACCGCCAAGCCCGACCCGTTTAAGGTATGGACAAATTCGGGTTTTTTAGAGCCGGCCGGTCGATACCTGATGTTTGCCCTTCTAGCCTGAAAGTCCTCAAAATTGGAACAGGAAGATATCTCTCGATAGACCCCTTGGGAAGGGACCCAAACTTCAATGTCATAGCACTTAGCTGCAGCAAACCCTAGGTCAGCCGTACAGAGGGTAACCACCCGGTAAGGAAGCTCAAGTCTCTTTAAGACCTCCTCAGCATCTATAACCAAAGACTCAAGCTCATCATAGGAATCCTGGGGTCGAACGAATTTAACAAGTTCCACTTTATTGAACTGGTGCTGGCGGATGAGCCCCCGGGTATCCCGACCATAACTACCTGCCTCAGCCCGAAAACATGGGGTATAAGCCGTATAGTAGATGGGAAGATCTTCCTCGTCTAATATCTCATCCCTATAAATGTTGGTCACCGGTACCTCGGCCGTGGGCACAAGATAGTAGTCAATACCGTTACACCTAAAGAGATCTTGTTCAAACTTGGGCAACTGTCCTGTAGCGGTCATAGATTCACGATTGGTCATAAAGGGAGGAAGGACCTCTTGGTAACCATGTTCTCGGGTATGTAGATCAAGCATGAAGTTGATCAAGGCCCGTTCAAGCTTTGCTCCGAGCCTCTTATAAAGAACAAATCTAGTGCCAGCAATCTTGGCTGCCCGTCTGAAATCCAGTATATCTAAGGCCTCACCGATATCCCAATGGCTCTTAGGGGTAAAGGAGAGTTCAGGATTCTTTCCCCAGCGACGAATCTCCCGATTCTCTGCTTCAGAACTTCCCACAGGTACAGAGGGATGAGGAATATTAGGAAGGTTAAGAAGCAGCTCTTCAAGATCTCCCTCCAGTTTCCGAACACCCTCGTCAAGTTCCTTGATCCTTTGGGAGATAGACCTCATCTCCCCAATCAAATCATCCCTTGATCTCCCCTCTCCTTTGGCCCGGCCAATCTCATCGGAGACGATATTACGTTTATGTTTAAGTTCTTCGGCTTCGGAGATAAGTCCCCTTCTCTCCTTATCAAGCTCTATAAAACCAGAGAGATCTTCCTCATACCCCCTATTCTTCAAGGAGGCCTTTACCAATTCCAGATTCTCCCTGATAAACTTAAGATCTATCACCCCTTAACAACCTTTTAAATTATTGAGATAGCTACTCTTTTATATAAGATTTTTAATGTCTTGTCAAGGGAATTTGACTCCTAGAATCCATAGAAGCTATAGAGGTCAAGGAAATAAAAGAGGATGCTCCCTTTCTGTCTTCTCTGAAATAGAGCTTCCATCAGTGGGGCGTGAATTCTATAGGTTCTTAAAAGACCCCTATTATCCCCATGACGATGGTCAAGATAAGAAGGGCAAGCAGGGTAGAAAAGAGGAAGAGTATCCCAAGGGGAGGAATGAGGTAGGTGAGAAGGGCCCGGCCAGAAGAGAGATGGTAGACCTCCTTGATGGCTAAAATTTGAAGAGTGGCTACCCAATAGAAAATGATCATCTTAGAGATCAAGTAGAGGGCTGTCTTTAAAGAAAGAGATCCGATGGCAGATAGTATAAGGCTGAGCGGAGCAGTCAATATTCCTGGAAGGAGACTGCACCCTAAGGCTACAAAGAAGTTCAAGACCTTTCCCTCACCACTTAATCCTTCAGCAATAAAGTGGAGGATGCACGATAGAAGAAAAAGTCCTATTAGAGCAAAGAAAAAATAAAAGATACCCCCCCATGTAAGACTGATCAGACTAAAAGTCAACCCTGGTGAGGAAAAGATAAGAAGATCTGCTACCGAAACACTGGCACTGAAGAAAAGGATAATCCAGAGGACTAGGGCAATAGACCTTTTTTCGCTGGCAGCCCTTACACCCAGGCTTGGTCTAACCAGAAGTTCGTAGACAATAGCCAGATTCTTCATCCATAACTCCTCGTATAATATAGTT
>DNCN01000115.1 GCA_003485015.1 bacterium | reverse complement strand
AATCTTCTCTCAGTCCGTCTGATTCTGGAGTTAAGGGTCTCCAGAATAGTCCGCTCCCCTGAAGCATCAACAATCAGACTCTCTCCCTCGGGGAAGATACTTGATCTATAGATCTCCTTATTCAATGACAGCCTCCGCTCCCCTTCCACCGCGTGAGATGATGATATCCCCAGACTCTTCCATTTGACGAATGATATTGATTACCTTCTGTTGGGCTTCCTCTACATCGGCTGCCCGAACTGGGCCAAGGAAAGAGATCTCATCACTCAACATAGCCGCAGCACGTTTGGGTAGGTTGTTGATCACCTTCTCCTTTATCCTCTCTTCAGCCCCTTTCAAGGCCAAAGCCAAATCAGAGATCTCAACTTCACGAAGGACTTTCTGCATCGAACGATCATCCAATACCAGAACATCCCTAAAGACAAACATCTTCTTTTTAATCGTTTCAGCCAGCTCAGTATCCTCTTCTGCCAACGCCTCAAGAACAGCCTTTTCAGTTGTCCGATCACTCATCTGCAACACCCTAACGACTGTGTCAACTCCGCCAATCGGGCCCATCTCTTCACCCGCTAGAGAACTTACCTTTTCTCGGAGGACCCGATCAACATGCCGAATCACCTCTGGATTGGTACGGGCCATTGTAGCCATTCTTTTGACCACATTCCTTTGAAGATCTGGATCCATTTTGGCAATAACATCAGCCGCTTTGAGAGGTGGCAGATAGGAGAGAACAAGACTAATCGTTTGAGGATGTTCATTCTGGATCAGTTCAAAGATTTGGGTTGGATCAGCCCGTCTTATTGTCTCGAATGGTTTCATCCCAAAATGGGCTAAGAGTCGATTAACGATCTCTTGAGACCTCTCTGGCCCATAGACCCGCTGCAATATCTCTTTAGCGTAGTCGCTACCACCCTGGGCGATGATCTGTTGGGTCATAAGTTTCTCCCTAAATTCCATAATAACCTGGTTACGTTCCTCAGCTCCTATCCTTGGTAATTCTGCAATCTCTATGGTCAACTGCTCTATCTCATCTTCAGAAAGATACTTAAAGATATCTACCGCACTATCTATCCCCAAAGAGACCATCAATAAAGCCGCTTTTTGGGGACCAGTCAGATTGACCTCCGGCATACTACCTCCCTTTTTAAAAAATTTTTATAAAAAAATCCTGAAATAGAATCTATTCTTCACCCAAGGCTGCTCGAACCAGGGTAGCTGTAACTTCTGGTCTATGCCTAAGCTCCTCTAAAGCCCCTCTCTCTTCCTCTACTTCTGGCGGTAAGGCCCCCGTCTCTCTAGCCCTTCCCTCGGCCTCTCTAATCGCCGTTAGACGTTCCATCTCACGGCGATGAATCTCTTCTTCTCGTCTGGCTTGAGCCCTTCTATTCATTATCACCATAAAGAAGATGAATCCCAGAGCAAGGAGGGCAACAATCCCTAAGGCGATATTCATCATCGTCTTCCGCTTAACTAAAGCCAGCTCTTCCCTCTCTTGGAGCCACTGCTGGGAACGATCAAACTGAACATTCTCTACCCGGACGATATATTCTCGGTCTTCATATTCTCTTGTCTTATCAAAACCGATGGCTGCCTGGACCAGTTCTTCATACTTTCTTATCTCTTCTTCGCTGCGAGGTGTGTATATAGGATTACCTTCTTCATCGCGCTTCAGGTTCCCCTTCTCATCATACTCATAATTTCCATCAACAAGAACGGCTACCGATATCTTATGGATAGCAGGCGAGAAGACCCTAGAAGTCTCTATTTTATCAGCCACATAGTTTCTCCGGGTCTCCTCTTTGATATATGCCATTGGTCCTCGTGTGACGAGGCCTTTATAGCCAGGCATCTGGGCCTCTGCACCTACCGCCCCCCCTGGCGGCGCACCGTCCCCTTGAAACTTTTCCACCTCTTGTTCCTCAGAGACCATCAACTGCTCAAATCCAGGTCGAGAGTATCTCTCTTCCCGACTCTCCTTGCGGTCGAAATCCATTTCCCACTTGACGATTACCTCTGCTTTATCCCTTCCTCCTAAGACAGTCCCTAAGGTCTTACGGATCTTCTCCTCTAACCGTTTACCTTCCTGACGTTGAATCTCAAGTTGATGGGCGGTTAAGGTCTCGATTTCCCTGTCTCTATCCAAATCCTCAGAGAGGATATTCCCTTGAGAATCGACTATAGTCACATTCTCTGGCTTAAGACCTTGAACAGCACTAGCAATGAGATTCACTATGCCTCTAACTTGATTCTTCTCCAAAGTGGCATAGGGCTTGAGGCGTAACCTTACCGAAGCAGTCGCATCTTCCTTTTCCTCAACATACAGTTCCGGTTTGGGCATAACCAGAAGAACCTTGGCCTCCTCTACCTGCTCAATGCTTTCGATCGCCTGGGTGATTTCACCTTGAAGGGCTCGGGTATAACTGATTCCACGTTCAAAATCGGTCTCGGTCCATTTTACCTTATCGAATATCTCATAGCCGACCAGTCCTCGAGTAGGAGCCAGATTCTCTGAAGCCAGTTTTACCCTCAATCTGTTCTTATCTTTAGCGGGAACCTTGATAGTTGTTCCATCCAATTTGTAGGGCTGCTTCCATTCCTCAAGTTTAGCCGTTATCTTTCCTGCATCAGTCGGGGGTATATCGGTGTAGAGGGCAAAATATTCTATCCTCCTAGCAAGGAGGATGATTACAGCGAAAAAGAGAAGAAGAAGGATAACCCCTGCAATAGAGGTTTTTCGCTGGATGGGAGTAAGTCTTGCCCACGTCGTCTTGACTTGATCGATTATCTGACGAAAGAACCTATCCATAATCTCTCTCCTCCCCTAGTAACCGGCGGTTGATCTACTTGCATTATCCTCTCCACCGATCACAAGATTTGATTAGCGCATGGTCATTATCTTCTCATATGCCTGAAGAGCCCTATTGCGAATCTCCAGGGTCAGCTCTAAGAGTATCTCTGTCTTCTGGGCAGCAATCATCACCTCATGGATACTATCGAGTTCACCAGTAACCAACTTCTGGGTAAGAAGATCTGATTCATTCGCCCGGTTATTCACCTCAGATAGAGCCTTAGAGAGGATGGTTGAGAAGCCCTCCATCAGGTTCCGGGGTTGTTCTTTCACCCTCCCATTCTGAGTCGGCCATCTGGTAGAACGCGGCATCAGAGAGTTCAAGCTTATACTATCAGACATCTTCCCCTCCTCTATTATACAAGATTATTGTCCAATCTGCAAAGCTCTCATCATCATCTGTCGAGCACTTTTTATGGTGGTGACATTGGCCTCATAGGCCCTGGTAGCAGTGATCATATCCGTCATCTCAATAACAATATTAATATTGGGCATCTCCACATAGCCCTCCTCATTGGCATCGGGATGGCCAGGTTGATACTCTATTCGGAGGGGGGATTCCTCATCCCTCTCAATGGCCAGTACCCTAACACCAAGAGGAAGATCTCTTATGTCCTCTTGTTGTAATGGCGAGAAAGGGATATGATCTGGATGCATCCGGAGGGCCTTCAATCTCTCCCTGGTCAATTCCCGGTGAAATGGGAGGCCAAAGAAAGGCTGAGGGCTCCGGGGGACAAAGACGATCTGCTTTCTTCGATAAGGACCCCCCTCTGGCGTGCGGGTAGTATTCACATTGGCGATATTGTCAGCAATAACATCCATGCGGAGTCTTTCGGCTGTAAGCCCAGAGCCGGCTGCATCGATGGCCGAAAAGAGCCGATTGAACATTCCCATAACCTCTCCTCCTAACTATCTACTTGTAATGATCCGTTTCAAGCGTCTAAACTTTCCACCTATTCTAGTAGCAAGGGCTTCATACATAATAGTATTCTTTGCCAAATCAGTCATCTCCGCATCTATATCGACATTATTCTCATCATTCCGATAGAGGGTATAGTCCTCAATCACTACTCGACCCTTTATCTCTGAAAGGTCCACCCGACCAAAGTGGATGTGTTTGGGATGGGTACGTCTAGCCTCAATCTTCCCCTTCTCTCTGCTCAGGGCCCCTCTCAATTCTGTCTCAAAGGTAACATACGACCTTTTAAATCCGGGGGTATTGACATTGGCGATGTTATCGGAGATGACTTGCTGCCGAAGTGCAGCAGTATCAAGTCCCTGTTTAAGAGCGGTCATGGTCGCACCGGAGAAGATTTTATCAAACATCAAAAACCCTCCTTTTTTAAGATCGGTAAAAGAGATGCTTCACATACAACTTATCGACATTATTTAACTACTACTTTAATATAATTTGAATAGTAAAATTATTTACTTTTACTACTATTTCTTTTCTTGACCCCACGGTCTTAAGTGCAGTTTTTATTTTTATAATATATACCTTGAGAGGTCCCGGTCTTTAATGATCTCTTTGAGCTTCTCTCTGACATACTCACTAGAGATCTCTATCCTCTCTCCTTGTCTCTTATTCGCCTCAAACGATATATCCTCAACCACTTTCTCTACAAGGGTATAAAGCCTTCGTGCTCCGATGTTTTCGGTCTTCTCGTTGATCTCTCGAGCGAGTTTCGCTATCTCTTCTATCGCTTCATCCTCAAAGACAAGTTCAACATCTTCGGTAGCCAAAAGGGCGGTGTACTGCTTAATCAGGGCATTCTTAGGTTTGGTTAGGATTTCTTTAAAGTCATCCTCAGAAAGGGGCGACAATTCTACCCGAATGGGAAATCTGCCTTGGAGCTCGGGAATCAAATCTGAAGGCTTAGCACTATGGAAGGTTCCGGCTGCGATGAAGAGGATATGATCAGTTCTCACCGGACCATACCTGGTCATTACGGTGGAACCTTCAACAATGGGAAGTATATCCCGTTGAACGCCCTCCCGGGAGACATCTGGCCCCTTTGTCCCCTCTCTACCCACTATCTTATCGATCTCATCTAAGAAGATGATCCCCCCATTCTCTGTCCGGGAGATTGCCTCCCGAATTACCTCATCCATATCAATGAGTTTCTGGGTCTCCTCATGGAGAAGGATCTTTCGGGCTTCTTTTATAGGAGTCTTCCGGCGCTTGGTCCTGGAAGGAAAGAGGCTACTGAGGGCATCGGTAAAATTGACATCCAGTCCCTCCATACCTGTTCCCGCAAAGATCTCAACAACCGGCGTAAAGCTCTCCTTAGTCTCAATCTCAACCTGACGATCTTCTAGTTTACCCTCAGAAAGCTGTTGACGGAGCTTCTCGCGGGTATGAATGAATCTCTCTTCATCCGTGGTCTCTTCAGTCTCATACTCATTTTTTCTTTTTTTCTTGTTGTGGGGTAGAAGTATATCCAATATCTTCTCTTGGGTCAGATCCTTGACCTTCTCCTGAAGTGCCTCTATCTTCTCGGATTTGACCATATTCACCGCAATATTGGTCAGTTCCCGAACCATCGATTCGACATCTCGACCGACATAACCTACTTCAGTGAATTTGGTTGCTTCTACTTTAAGAAATGGAGCATTAACCATTCTGGCCAATCTTCGAGCAATCTCGGTCTTGCCCACACCAGTTGGTCCAATCATAATTATATTCTTTGGTGCTACTTCGTCCCGAAGTTCCTCTAACAAGCGTTGCCGACGGTAACGATTCCGTAAGGCAATGGCAACACTTCTTTTGGCTTCATTCTGGCCAATGATATATTTGTCTAACTCCTTAACAATCTCATCTGGGGTCAATTCATCCATATCTTCACTATCCTAGATCGCTAACTAAAGTTCTTCTATGTTAATCTGGTCATTAGTATAAACACAGATATTTGAGGCTATCTTAAGGGCTTCCCTGACAATCTCTGCTGCGGAGAGGTTAGAATGACCGATCAAGGCCTTTGCTGCCGCTAGGGCATAGGGACCACCTGAACCAGTGGCAACCACTCCATTATCAGGTTCTAAGACCTCGCCATTCCCAGAGATTAAGAGTGAATGAGTGGCATCAACGGCTACTAAGAAGGCCTCTAATCTCCTCAGAAACTTATCCGTTCTCCAGTCTTTAGCCAGCTCAACTGCTGAGCGGGGGAGATTTCCTTGAAATTCCTCAAGTTTTTTCTCGAATCTTTCAAAGAGGGTAAGGGCATCGGCTGAACTCCCCGCAAAACCGACCAGAATCCTATCCCCATACATCCGACGGATCTTCTTAGCCTGGTGTTTGATGATGGTCTCACCCAGACTCACCTGGCCGTCCCCGCCAATGGCCACCTGACCTTTATGTCTGACACCGATAATAGTCGTCCCCCTCTGTTTGCAAAATAACATGTGGTCTGGCCCCTCTTTTCTTATGGTTTTATGCCCTAGGATGGGTGTTGTCATAGACCTTCTTCAGGCGTTTCTTTGTAACATGAGTATAGACCTGGGTGGTAGAGAGTGATTTATGACCTAACATCTCCTGAACCATTCGTAAATCCGCCCCTCTATCCAAAAGATGGGTAGCAAAGGTGTGGCGCAGAACATGAGGACTGACCGTTTTATCTATCTTGGCTATAGTCAGATATTTATTGATGATAAACCGAACCCCCCGATCTGAAAGTCTCTTTCCCCACCGGTTAAGAAAAAGTGCCTCCCGATCAGGCTCTATCCCAAGGCGGATAGCATTATTCATCAATTCACTTCTCTTTTTAAGGTATTCATCCAAAGCCTTTAAGGCACAAGAACCTATGGGAACAAGCCTTTCTCTTCCTCCTTTACCTTCAATCCTAATCATACGATAAGAATCGATCATGCCCAGATTCAGACCCACCAATTCGCTCACCCTCAATCCAGTTGAATAGAGGACCTCCAAGAGGGCCTTATCGCGGAGACTGATGGGATCATCTCCAACTGGGGAAGCAAGCAGATTATCGATCTCCTTTAAATAGAGAAAATTGGGAAGTCTCTTCTCGCGTTTTGGGATACGCAGTTCAGCCACAGGATTGGTTTTGGTAAAATTCTCTCGACAGAGAAACTTGAAGTAGGAACGTAGGGCTGAGACCCTACGAACTACCGTAGAACGGAGATACTCCTCATGCTGCATATAGCTAAGATAGGATCTCATGAGGGTATGATTGATCTCTTCTTCATCGACTCCCTTTCCTTTCAGCCATTCCTTGAAGGAGAGAAGATCGGTCTGATAGGCCCTTATAGTATGTGGAGAGACTCCTTTTTCAGCTTCGAGATATTTGATAAATTCAGCAAGATATTCCATGAGTTCCTAAATTAACCTCCGATTGGTGATCATGACTGGCAATCGAATACTTATACTTGCATCCTGAGTTAAGGCAACAGGCTGTCTCCTCTCCTTTGGACTTTCTCTTTACTAAAAGACCTCCACATTCAGGGCACCTATCTACGGGTTGATACCAAGTAGCGAACTTACATTCAGGATATCTACTGCAACCATAAAATGTCCGCCCCTTCTTCGACCGTCTTGCCACTAATTCCCCTTGGCAGCCTTCAATTGGACAGGCAATCTCCAGAGTGAATGGTTTAGTGAATTTACATTCTGGGTATCGACTACAGGAGAGGAAACGGCCATAACGACCTCTTCTAACCACCATTTTAGCTCCACACAGTTCGCAGATCTGGTCTAATTCTTCTCTCTCTTCTTCCAGAGGTTTAGTCGAACGGCATTCAGGGAAATTCTCACATCCTAAGAATCTATTTCCATATCGATTTATCCTAATGATCATCTTTCCTTTGCACAACCCGCAGAGTTCATCAGTTACCACTTCCCGCTCTTTTTTTACATCCCTCATCTCTCTCTGGGCTTTCTTCAAGGTCACCTCAAACTCAGTCCAGAACTCGGTTAAGAGACCAACCCAGTCCCTCTTTCCGTCCTCAATCTCATCCAACCCTTCTTCCATTTGAGCTGTAAATCCAAGATCTAAAACACGAGGAAAATTTTTTACTAAGAGATCATTAACTAACCTTCCCAGCTCAGTAGGGTAGAACCGACCTCCCTCACGTCTGACATAGTCCCTGCTAGTAATAGTCTCAATAATAGAAGCGTAGGTACTCGGTCGACCAATCCCTTTCTCTTCTAAGGTCTTAACTAAGCTTGCCTCATTATATCGTGGAGGTGGCTGGGTAAAATGCTGATTAGAAGTTAAGTTAAGGAGACTGAGTCTCTCTCCTTCGGCTAATGGTGGTAAAAGACCTTCCTTCTCCTTCTTCTCATCTTCCACTATATAAAGAACCATGAAGCCAGGGAATAACACCTCAGATCCTGTAGCCCGAAAGAGATATTCCTTGGCCTCTATCTCCACCCGGGTCATCTTTATTTTGGCTGGACTCATCTGACTGGCCAGAAAACGCGACCAGATAAGTCGGTAGAGTAAATATTGATCCTTACTCAGATATCTCTTTATCTCATCCGGAGCATTTTCACAATAAGTAGGCCGGATTGCTTCATGAGCCTCTTGAGCCCCAGGTTTGCTCTTATAGGTTGGGGGTTTAGGAGGGAAGTAATCATCACCATACTCACGGCCAATATACTCCCTTGCCCTTCTTTGGGCCTCGGCCGCCACCCTGGTTGAGTCTGTCCGCATGTAAGTGATGAGACCTGTTGGACCCTCATCGCCAAGGTCTATCCCCTCATAAAGCTCTTGGGCTACTCGCATGGTCTTTCGCACTCCAAACTTGAACCTCTTTGCGGCCTCTTGTTGGAGGGTACTGGTGATGAAGGGAGGAGCAGGTAACTTCTTCTTCTCTTGAAGGACAATTCTTTTCACCTTGAACTCGGCTTGCTTAAGATCAGCTACCACAGCCTCCGCCTCATCTTGGCACTTAATCTCCGCCTTCTCATTTCTTATCTTCTCCAAGTAAGCAATGAAAGAGGTCCCTCCCTCCTTCCTCAATTCTGCTTCAATCGACCAGTACTCCTCAGGGACAAAGACCTCTATCTCGCATTCACGATCGCAGATGAGGCGCACTGCCACCGACTGCACCCTACCTGCTGATAGACCCTTGCGAACCTTCTTGTTGAGTAAAGGGCTCAATTTATAGCCCACCAGTCGATCCAGTATCCTTCTGGCTTGCTGGGCATTAACTTTTCTCAGATCGATTTGGCCTGGATTGGCTAGCCCGCAAGTAATCCCCTCTTTAGTTATCTCATTAAAGACAATCCGATAGAAGGAAGGGCCTGAGCCATTCAACTCACTGGCCAAATGCCAACAGATCATCTCTCCCTCCCGGTCAGGATCAGGTGCAAGATAGATGACCTTACTCTTAGAGGCAGACTTCTTAAGTTCTTCAATGATCTTATCCTTACCCTTTATAACCACATATTGAGGGGTAAAATCCTTCTCTATCTGAACACCCATCCTCTTCTCAGGTAGATCCTTGATGTGACCCACCGAGGCCTTGACTATAAACTCCTCACCCAGATACCGGCTGATGGTCCTGATCTTAGCAGGGGATTCCACTATAACTAAAGATTTTCTCACAGAATCCTTCCTTTATGCCCAACGATTCTTCTTGATGAACATCTTACCCTGAAGTTGTCTTGCCAATTCCTTTATCTCAAGTCCCGTCAAAGCAGTGACAACCCTCTGCACTGGAATTCCTAAATCATGAATGATAGCTTCAATATGTCTTGGCTCGAAATCAAGGAATTCAAATACCCTCAATTCATCTCCCTCTAAGGTAACCCTTAAATTCTTCTCCCCCTTCTTATTAGATGGTTCCTCATCAAGTGGAGAGATATGAGAGAACTCCTCTAAGATATCCCGGACATTGGTCACCAACTTTGCCCCTTGTTTGATGAGACTATTTGTCCCCTCACTGTATCTACTGTCTATTCTACCTGGGACAGCAAAGACCTCACGGCCGTTCTCCAGAGCATACTCAGTGGTAATCAAGGCTCCACTTCTTCTTGTGGCTTCAATAACCACCACCCCCATTGAAAGCCCTGCAATGATCCTATTTCTGCGGGGGAAGTTCTGCCTTAATGGCCTTGTCCCTAAAGGAAATTCACTGATTACCGTCCCAGAAGCAACGATCTCTTTCATTAGCCAAGCATTCTCCGCAGGATAGACAATATCAAGCCCTGATCCTAGAACGGCGATGGTCCATCCACCCCCTTCTAATGCCCCTCTATGGGCAGCAGTATCGATTCCCCGGGCCATGCCGCTAACAATACTTACACCAAAACCTGCTATCTCTTTAGCCAAAGAGTTTGCCATTAATCTTCCATAGAGGGTAGCCTGTCTAGAACCGACTATGGCCAGATTGTTCTTATCTGGAAAAGGAAATTTACCTAAAATATATAGAACCAGCGGTGGATCAAAAATAGCCTTAAGGCATGAAGGGTAAGTACTATCCATGTAAGTAACAATCTTGATCCCCCGAATCCCAATCTCTTCGATCTCCTTATCTACATCTATCCTCCTGATCTTCTCTATCAAGTCTCTCGCTCGGTCTTCCTTTATCCCCAAACTCTTTCCGATAGCCTCATAAGAAGCCTCTAATACCTCCACAGGTGAACCGAAGTCACTAATCAGGGCATGGAGCTGTACCGGTAGAAGTGGAGCCATATTCAGTTTCAGCCATGGTCCTACATCTTCCAATCTACTCCCATCTTTCTTCAATCTCCCGTGCCCATCTCTTTCAAGTTGGTCTTTGCTCCGGTATGTCGAGGATCGATCTTTAAAGCCTGTTTAAAGCTTGAAACTGCCTTCTCCTTATCGCCCATAGCCAAATATGAGAGTCCGATGTTATTATAGTAAGTAGATAATATCTTCATCTTTCTGGGATGTTTAGCGATTACCCTCTCATATGTATCTATTGCCCCTTGATAATTACCTGCCTCATAATACATTCGACCAAGGGCGACATATGCATCTATGTAATCTGGACCCAACTCAATAGCCCGCTTCATGTTTAAGATTCCAGTCTCTAGCATCCCTTTCTTGTAGAAGTATATGAGACCCATCCCATAATAGGGTTTGGCAAACTTTGGATTAAGTTTTATTGCATTTTCATACTCGGTGATGGCTTTGTCTAGATATACCTCTTCGGTTATCCCCAAATTGGCATAGGTGATCCCTAATGAGTAGCGGAGTTCAGGGATATTGGGAAGCAACTCGAGGGCTAAAAGGTAGTGCTCTTCAGCCTTGCTAAACATCTCCCGTTCCAGAAATAGATCACCCAGTTTTCGATGAATGTAGGCTATCCGGCCATGAGCCTCTACCTTTAGATCAATAATCTTTTGATACTCCTTGATCGCCCGCTCCCAATCCTCCGGGGCTTTGCTCCGGGAAAATTTATCGGCTTGGTCATAGTACTCCCTTGCCCCACCTGTACAACCACTGAGGAGAAAGGAGAGACACAAACTTAAAATGATAGCACCTATCTTTATTTTGCCAAGACCCTTCTTCATATGCCTTCCCTCTAACTCCCTACGGTCCTCATACTCTTTATTCTAGCGGCTTCCACTCATTATTCATCTTAGTCCAATTGATAAACCTCATCTGAACACCTTTAACCCCAGGCATTCGTTTAATCTCCTTTTCAATTTCACTTACGGCCTGTGGCCGTTCATGTTCCTTTAATTTGACCCTCGACCTAAAAGAGAGCGATCCTTTGACATAAACCACACCGCCGATAGTCCGGATATCAATCTTTTTGATGTTAATCCACCATTTGACCAGATGGGCCCGGACCATACAGTTGATCTCCCAATCCTCAATCATCCATTGCCTCCTATCGAATTCACCTCATGGTGTTATATTATTTAGATTAACGAAAAGAGCAATTTTTCTGCTCCTATCTCGATTGGCTTCTATGGATTTCTATTACTCCATCTACCTTCTCTATCTTATCTATCACCTTTCCTAAGGCATCCTTATCTTGGATGGCCACTTCAAAACCACATCGGGTAAATCCCCCTTCTATTGCCCTAGCCTCAGCAGCATTGATAACGGTCGAAGTAGATGAAATGGCAAGGAGAATATCAGCCAAGAGATTTGGTCGGTCGCGCGCCAGAAGAGTCAAGCTTACCTTATAATAGATTGGTTTCCCCTCTCGATTATCCCAGGAGACCTCGGTAATCCTATCGGGATCATCAAGTAATTTGAATAGATTGGGGCACTTCTGGTGATGAATAGAGACCACCCCTCGACCCTGAGTAATATAACCAATGATCTTATCATTAGGCACAGGGCTACAACATTTGGCCAGATGGACACTTAATCCATCAACACCCGTAATAACGACACCAATCGATCTGTAGCTTACCTTAGGAGAAGGGTGTTCTTTCTTTTCCCGATGGGGCTCTGGAAGGGTAGTCTCCTTGAAAGACGAACCTTCTTTTTTAATCTGGTCGTAAAACCACCGTCTTATTCTTCCTTTGGCCTTTGAAGTCTTGACGAATTTTAGCCAGTCCCGGCTTGGGGTGGTCCGAGGGGAGGTTATAATCTCTACCCTATCCCCTGAGTTGAGTTGGTACCGCAAAGGAACGATCTTGCCATTGACTTTAGCAGCCGCAGTGTGAAAGCCAATATCGGTATGGATGGCGTAAGCAAAATCGATGGGTGTTGAGCCTTTTGGTAATTCTTTAATCTCACCCTTAGGTGTAAAGACAAAAACTTCATCAGCAAAGACATCGATCTTTAACTCCTCCATAAATTCTTGAGTGTCAATCGATTCTTTTTGCCATTCTAAGAATCGGCGCAAGAACCCAAGTTTTTCAGCAAACCTCTCATCCCATGCCCCTCCTTCTTTATAGTGCCAATGGGCAGCAACCCCTTCCTCAGCGGTCTGGTGCATCTTATGGGTCTTGATCTGGATCTCTACAGGTCTTCCCTCTGGGCCAATAACTGTAGTATGCAATGCCTGGTACATATTACTCTTGGGCATACCGATATAATCTTTGAACCTGCCTGGAATGGGCTTGAAGAGGGCATGAGCTACACCTAAGACCCCGTAGCAGTCTTTGATATCATCTACGTTGACTCGAATGGCTAAGAGATCATAGATGTCCTTAAGGCTCTTCTGATGCTCAACCATTTTCTTGTGAATACTATAAAAATGCTTGGGACGTCCAGAAATATCTGTTTCTATCTTTATCTTCTTCAATTCCTCTTTGAGTAAAGAGATGACCTTTTCAATGTATGCCTCCAGTTCGGGTCGGGCCTTAGCCACTCCTCTCTCCAATTCCCGATGGGCCTCTGGCTCTAAGTACATAAAGGCTAGATCCTCCAACTCCCATTTTATCCGACCTATTCCCAATCGGTGGGCCAGTGGGGCATATATCTCTAAGGTCTCGTGGGCGATTACAAGTTGGGAGGTATGATCTAAAAACTCCAAAGTGCGCATATTGTGGAGTCTATCTGCCAGTTTGATGAACACAACCCGAATGTCCCTGGCCATAGCAATGAGCATCTTTCGTATATTTTCTGTCTTCTCTTCCTCTGATGTGCGGGCAACCTCGCCCATCCTTGAAACCCCTTCAACGAGTTGGGCTACTTCATCTTTAAACTTTTCTCTTAAGTCTTGCGGGGTAAGGCTAGTATCTTCAACTGAATCATGCAAGAGGCCAGCGATAATTGTCGGTGTATCGAGTCGCAGTTCAGCCAGGATATAGGCTACCCAAAGAGGATGGGTGATGTATGGTTCATTAGAGAGCCGCATCTGACCCTTATGAGCCTCATAAGCAAATTGGTAAGCCTTTTTAATCGCTTCTATATCAGCCGAAGGGTTATAGGATTTAACTTGGCGGATGAGTCTATTGATATTCATCATATTTCAAATAGAAGGGACTAGCAATGATCGAGGTTTTTCGATCATCAGCTCCTCTTATCACCTCCTTCTTGGCCAGTAGATAAGGACGGGGCTAGCAATAAAGATGGAGGAGTAGGTACCAACAATAACCCCAAGGAAGAGGGCAAAAGCAAAGGGACGGATGACTTCCCCGCCAAAGAGATAAAGGGAAAGAACAGCCAATAAGGTAGTCACAGAGGTAACAATGGTTCGACCGAGGATCTGATTTATACTGATATTGATAATACCTGAAAGGCTTTCCTTTCTGAAAAGCTTTATATTCTCCCGAATCCGATCAAAGACAACAATGGTATCGTTAACTGAATAGCCTGCGAGGGTAAGTAAGGCGGCAATAATAGTGATACTAAATTCGACCTTAAAGAAGACCAAGGCAAGGATGGTAAGAAGCACATCATGTATTAAAGCTATAAGGGCTGCCACCGCAAACTTAATCTCAAAGCGCAGAGCAAGATAGATAAGTATTCCCAAATTGGCAAAGAGGATAGCAAGGAGTGCACCCCTTCTTATCTCTTTTGAGATGACTGGATCTATCTCATCACTCTGGTAAACACCCTGAAACTGACTAAATTCTTTCTTGAGAACGGATTCCACTCCTTCCCTTATCTTCTCAGAACTAACATCAGCTTCGGATGGTCGTATCTTGATAAGGACCTCATCCTCTCCAGCCCCCAAACACTGGATATTTCCCGATAGGCCCATCTCTCTAAGAAAACCCCTCATCCTTGAAAGCTCATCTGGACTAATCTTTTTCTTAAAGGTTGCCTGAATCAATATCCCACCCGTGAAATCAACCCCATAAGTGGGACCACCTTTAAGAACAAGAATGACCAAACCTGCCAGAATCAAGGCCAAAGAGAAGATAATGGCTCCTCTCTGTCTACCAATGAAATCGATATTCACCAACTACTCCTTTTAAGGAGAGACTTAAACACTCAGTTTCCCCCCAGGGTGCCTGGAAGCTACGAGATCTAAGACTATCCTTGTGGCAAAGACAGCGGTAAACATTGAAACTAGAATCCCTATAGAAAGAGTCAAGGCAAACCCTTTAACTGGACCAGTCCCAAATTGAAAGAGGACTATAGCAGCAATGAGGGTTGTTAGATTGGAATCCAAGATGGTCCGAAAGGCACGATTGTAACCATTATCGATAGATGTTCGTAGCCGTTTACCGCCTCTTAGTTCCTCCTTAATCCGTTCAAAGATGATCACATTGGCATCAACACTCATGCCCATGGTAAGAACGATCCCAGCAATACCAGGAAGGGTTAAGGTTCCCTTAAAGAGTGCCAAAATAGCAAGAAGAATAACAAGGTTCAAGAAGAGGGCCAGATCGGCCACCAAGCCAGAAAACTTATAACGCAGGGCCATAAAGAAGACAACCAGAGTGAGTCCAATAATCGAGGCGATGATGCCTTTATTTATCGAATCTTGGCCAAGGGTGGGGCCAACCCGCTTCTGCCAGAGTATCTTGAGGGGAACAGGCAGTGCACCCTCCCGCAGGACAATGACAAGATCTTTAGTCTCCTCAAGGGTAAAATCTCCCTCAATACTTGCCCGACCACCACTTATTTTACTTCGGATGAAAGGTGCAGAGGCAACATAACCGTCTAGGACAATGGCCAATTGCCGGTTTACGTTTTCTCCAGTAACTTCCTCAAAGATCTTAGCCCCTTCCTTGTTAAAGGAAAGAGAGACATAAGGTTGCCCAAATTCGTTGAAGTCAACCTGAGTATCGGTAAGGTATTTCCCAGTCAGATCGGCCTTCTTTTTGACAAGGTACGCCCCCTCAGGGACTTCAAGACCAGCCTTTTCTGCCTTCTGTTGAATCTCCTTGAGGAGGTCATCTTCTACTAACTTAAACTCCAGCAGGGCAGTTCTGCCAATAAGGTCAATAACCCGCTGGGGATCGCTGAGTCCAGGCAGCTGAATAACAATTCGGTCCTTTCTTTGGCGTTGGATAGAAGGTTCAGCAACGCCAAACTTATCGATCCTATCCCTGATGATCTCTAAAGCAGTTTCAACAGCATCAATCTCTTGCATGGCCCCCTGGGGGACTTTGGAAGTATCCACCTCCATGACCAGATGTGTCCCTCCTTGAAGGTCAAGACCGAGTTTTAGTGCTTTCTCAAAAAGGGGATTTTTTTCTCTCTCTTCTCTCTTCTTCTTTTGGAGCAGAAGTTCGTATCCTGTAGGAACAAAGCGTCTTAATTTGTGAAGTCTTTCTAACCTTGGGTCTTCCTTCGGCGGACTTATCTCTCTTTGACGAACCTCTTTAGGAAGGTGGTACCACTTGAAGGTCGGATAGAGAAGGTATATACAAAGGAAAATGATTAGGAAGACCAGGACAGTCCGCCAAATTAGACTCCTATTCATATAATCTGCAGTTCTTCAGGATCAATTCTACCTCGGACTTGCCAAGTCTAGTTATCTGGGCAATCTCCCCGGTCTTCAAACCATCTCTCGATAAGCGAATTACCCTCTCATGTAAGGAGCTAGGATCAACCTTCACCTCTTTTGTTTTCCGAATCCCTCTATTGATCAAGGAGCTGATCCTCTCTAATTTACTCTCTATCTCGGTGAATGCCCGAGAGAGTCTATTCTGATTGCCTTCTATTGTCAGAATCCGAGTTTCAACCTTCTGGTTAAGATCTTTTATCGTCTCCTTGTATGTTTTCTGAAGGTCTTTGAAATCATCATACCACCAACCTTTGTAGATTGAGTCAGAGCGGAGATCTTCGGTTTGGACATTCTCCTTTGATTCATAAGCAGGGGCAGCTGCCCTCTTTCGTTGCTTCAGGCGCTTAACTATAAAGATGCTAGCCAGGCCAAAAAAGCTAACAATTCCCAATCCAGTTATAGATAAAGTAATATTTTCAACAACTTTCTTGTTCTTTGCTGCTTGGGAGGTTGTTTCTATTTTAGGTGTTTCGGCTATTAAACTTGCTTCCTCCTCTGAAATAAAAGGATTCTTTTCTGTGCCCCTCTGTTTCTCTTCAAAGAGAGGAGCCTGAAGGTTTTCTTTATCTTTCAAGGCTTTCAAGGCCTCGGGAATGAAACTAGCGATCATCTCACCAACGGTCTTCACCCTCTCTTCTTTGAAGTGTGCTGACAACCTCTCTCCTGATACTGCCCCAGATCTCATTTTAGAGGGGGTGGTAAGGCTAGATGAAGGAGTTACCCCTTCTCTCTTTTTAAGTTGGGTGAAAGATCCTTTCTTACTTCCTTTAAGAACAATTCCGGATGGGACAGAAGAGGGGGTAGGAACAACTACAGGTGAAGTCATCTCAGAGAGAGTGCGGGAAGAGAGGGTTTTATTTAGTGGTTCATCTATTATAAGAGGGAGTTTCTCTCTAAGGATTATCGAGTCTTCTTTTAATGACTCTTTCTCCTCAGCAAGAAGGTCCTCGGGAACGATGATTAAGGTTAATAAGGCCGTTGTTATAATAACGTAGAAGTATCTCATACTTCTCGCCTCCCTCTAATTCAGATTCTTTATTCTTTTCAGCCTAATACCCGTTTATAATATTACTCTTTAACCTTTTTGTCAACATATTTTTGACACCTTATTTTTTACTCTTTAGATATGCAATGGATGATCTTGAAATTTCCAAATTGGTTTGGGGAGAAACCTTCAAAACGACAATCTCTTCATTGACCTGCACAATCCTGCCGTGAATCCCCCCGGTAGTAACCACTTCATCACCCTTCTTAAGGTTCTTCAGCATCGCTCGGTGATGCTTCTCCTTCTTCTGGTGGGGCATGATGACAATGAAGTAGAAGACGGCGATGATGAGGATAAAAGGGATAAAGGAGATGAAGAATCCTCCTGGGGGAGGGGTGGCAGGTGCTTGGTTAGCCGCTAAAACATAAGCGATCATCTCTTTGTCCTTCTCTTTCCAAGCTCGAAGGTTCGGTGGAGTAGTCTTGTAGCCTTTTCAATATGTTCACGCCGAATAATACACGATATCTTAATCTCTGAGGTAGAGATCATCTCAATGTTGATCTTGCCTTCAGCCAAGGCGGAGAACATCTTAGCCGCAACCCCTGGATTGGTTCTCATTCCAACTCCTATGATCGAGATCTTGCCTACCCCATCATCAGCAGTCACTTCTGCTGCATTCAACTCTTTGGCTGGTTTCTCCAGGTTTTTCAATGCCTTTTTGAGATCGTCCTTAGCTACAGTAAAGGAGATGTCATTGAACTTCCCCTCACTGGATGATTGGATGATCATATCCACATTGATCGCCACCTCAGCCAGGGCACCGAATATCTGGGCTGCAACCCCTGGTCTATCTGGAACCTTCAAGATAGTAATCTTGGCCTGATTTATATCACTTGTTATGCCACTGACTAACATCTTCTCCACCCTATCTACCTCCTCTAAGACCAATGTCCCTTCCTTCTTACTAAAACTTGACCTAACATGGAGAACCACACCATACTTTTTGGCAAATTCTACTGAGCGAGACTGTAAAACCTTAGCACCAGTGCTTGCCATCTCCAACATCTCATCATAACAGATGGAGTCAAGCTTTCTAGCACCTCTGAATACTCCCGGATCAGTGGTGTAGACTCCATCCACATCGGTATAGATCTCGCATATGTCAGCCTCAAGGACTGCGGCTAAAGCCACAGCCGTGGTATCAGATCCACCCCGACCAAGGGTGGTAATATCCTTTTCCTCGGTTATGCCTTGAAAACCGGTAACCACCACAATCTTGCCACAAGCAATCTCTCTCTCTATCCTTTTGGTGTTAATCTTAATGATCCTTGCTTTAGTATGAGTAG
>DNCN01000117.1 GCA_003485015.1 bacterium | reverse complement strand
CTTCTGGGCAAGAGGACGAAGAGAATAAGGAAGACAGATAGAAGCTTAATTATGATCGAGATATTCAAGAGGATCATCGTCTACTCTTCCTTGACACATGTTGTTAAGCGACCCACCAACTCTATTCCTCCTCTATTAACCGCAACAAGAGTATAATAAAGGACGGTCTTGGGTGCTCCTGAGTCCTTAAAAGTAGTGATATTGGCTGAAACCTTATCATTGACTAAAAAGGCCTCCTTGAAATCAGTCTCACTTAGGATGGGCTTTGAACCTCGCTTAATGATATAGTGGCTAAGCAGGGATTCTTCAATGAACTCCGCTGGGGCCTCCCAGGTCAGAAGCACGCCATCCTTCTCTCTCTTTGCCAGAAATCGATTGGCCGGATTGACCAGACACAGGTCAGTCAGATAAGAGTCGTCATATGAGATGTTTGGGATAAAACCAAACGACAGAGCCCTCTTGTAATCGAAAGTGACAAGATCTATATCTCCCCTCCCCACATAATCTAAGGCAAGGACAATGAGATTTGGATTCTCTGGGTAATTCCTTATCTTGTTGATCCTATTTGCACCCTCCACGGTAACGGCCAGAACCTCTTCATCGTGTTTTACCTCACTAGAACTGAAACTCTCGCACATCACCCCATTGATCAAGTTGTGAATCTCCTCTAAGAAAATGCTTCCGTTGACCACTAAATAGGCCTTTGGATATCCTAAGCGAAGTCTCTTAATCAACCCCAAAAGACCTGGCCTTAAGACCCCTTCCTTAAGGTCATCTGGATACTCGTGGAGATAGCCCACCACATCCAGAAAGGCACCATCAAACCCCCTCAAAATGAGCTCATCCATCCTGGAGAGGGTCAACTCCTGCCACTTCAAGTCGCCCGGATTGACAAAGTAAGATATCCAATCTCCACATTTGTCTGGTTGGCCGTCCTTGCCGGGGTTCTCTGTTCCCTCACCGATGAAGTAATCTAAGTACCAGGAGGCATATCCCCCTGGACCAGTTCCATTCCCGAGCTTAAGGGGGTAATCCTGACCTAAGGAGATGTATCCCAGGACAATGGTCTTATTCTTCTTAAGAAAGGCCACATCCTGATTTGAGTAGTGATCTCCTCCAATGATGACCAAGTCATACTTGGCCAGATCCTCAACCCTTCCCTCTCCGTAGTAGCAGGCATAGTTCTTTATCCTTAGAAACTCCTCCTGGCTTCTTTTGATCTCCGATCGAGAGAGACACCCTGAGAGGATAAGGCATAAAGATAGAAGGATACTCATCTTCCAATGATTACTCACCATTTAACTAATTCCCCGGGATTTAATAGGCCGAATAGTAATAATAGTCAAGGGAATTGAAGACCTTGCTTGCATAGAGAGTGCTTATGACCATAAAGACAATGGCTCCACAGGTTAACCCCAAAACTCCCCAATAATACCCAAAGAGCCTTGAGAGGATAAATCCAACGACGAAATCGACGACAAAACCAGCTATGATAGAGACAAGGGCAAATTTTGGTCTAGAGAGGGCAAAGAAGAAGACGGAGTTAAAAAGACCCCAGACAAGAAAGGCATAACCAACTGCAGCAAAGAAGAAGACAAAATAGGTGATGGGATTGAAGAAGTGTTCAATACCGTAGAAGATACCGAGGCTCTGGTTCAATCTGGCCAAGAAGAACATCCCAAGGTATACCAGAATGATGCTCAAAATGGCTACGATTAAGAACAGAATCAGATTCCTAAAATAGAAACCGATGTATTCTGTATTGAATTTAGAAGACTCCTTGGCCTTAAGCCGGAGCTGGGAGGGGATAATGGTCTGGGTGAATTCCTCTATGGAGTACTCTAAGACACCGATGGTCAGGATTAACGAGATGAGGGCCCAGTCCATTCCCAGCTCATAAGGAACCCTGAAGGTGATGAGATAGGGAATAACCTCTTTGGGAGATGACCAGCTGATGAGTCTATCTAAACAGAGAAAGAAAAAGTAGAAGAAGCCGTAGAAGAAGTAGGGGGCAACCGAGTAAATAACCATAGATAGGCGGGGCAACTCCTTTGTTCGAAACTTCTCTTCGCTTTTCCTTGCCCTCCTTCTTAGAATAATAAAACCAGCGATAAGACTTAAAATAATAGCTGCTGAAATCCCAGTGATATGAGCCCAGACAATCAGTTGGCCCTTAAAGAAAGGGGGGGCTTACCCGAGGTCATGACTAAATGGACGATGAATATCCCCAGGGCCACAAATATGGTGCACAGCCAGGTCTGCTTTAACATGTAGAGAATGGCAAAGCATAACCAGAGGAAGGCGAGTAAGAAATAGTAGATCAAGATATACTTGACCATCCAGCCGGGAAAGAAGCCAAAGATAGACTGAAACAGAAGAAAGACCAGGCCTATGAGAAGGACGGCGATAAGCCCCATCACAAAGAAGATATAAGAGATTTTCATGGTTAAAATATTTTCATCTTGATGGATATAGAAGAGTCCTTTACGGCTGATTATCTGGGCAAAACCACCGGTGACAACAAGACTGGCAATGGTTCCTATGGCAATGGCACTTGCCTCAGGAACCGAGAAATACATCCAGGCCCACAGGGAATACTGTAAGAGGAGCATAGCCATTATCTGGACGGTCATAGGCAGGGCGAAGAGAAGCCCTATGCCGTAATATTTGAGGAACCTAATAGGGAAGATCAGTCTCTTCTTCTTGTAATCTAATTCCTCGTCTTTAAACCGAAGCTCCTTATCATCACAGATGGCTTGGTAAACCTTCTTAGATAGTTCAAAGACATCTTTTGCGCCTAGTTCAGAGAGGAGACCGGCCCCTGTCTTGCCAGAGGTCTCCAAGAGGGTGGCTATCTCCCAATGGTCAGTGGGCCTTGGCCTATCCTTCAGGAGTTCCCAGCCCAATTCCTTGAGTCTTTCGTTAATGAGGTCCGGTTGAGTCATAGGAATTTATCCGCAGTCCATACTCCTTAGCCTATTCTTCTCTTTGGTGTAGAGCGCTGGCTATAGGTTATTTACCTTGTGATCAAAGCTAAATAGCTCTCCTTATATTCCTTAATAACTCGATCTATGGTAAAGTTGTTAAGAGCCTTCTCGCGGGCCTCGGTTCCCAGGGCATTTCTCAACTTATCATCCTTCAAGAGTTGGAGGATGGCTCGGCTAAAACCCTCTGGATCTCTAGGCTTAACTAGCACCCCACAACCTTCTAAGGCCTCCCGGACACCACCAACATCGGTGGCGATGACTGCCTTACCATACATCATAGCCTCAATAACTGTGTAAGGAAAGGCTTCTGAAATGCTGGAGAGGGCAACAATGTCACCTTCTCCATAGATGCGATCCAGATCATCACTATGTCCGGCAAACTCAAAGATATCACCAACTCCGAGGGAATGGGCAAGTTTTCGACAATGCTCATAGTACCAGGGGGTTCGAAGCGAACCATAGATGACGAATTTTACGCTGGATACCTTCTGACGGACAAGCAGAGAAGCCCGAATTAAGGTTTCAATATCCTTTAAGGGATCAACCCTTGTGGCTGAGACAATAACTGAATGGGGTTTGTGGGCTGTCTCTTTTGGGTTCAGGGTGCTAGGGTCTACGCCGTTATAAATGGTCTTTATCTTCTCTCTCTTAGCTCCATTGGCTATCTCCCAGGTAGCATTGTAGTTACAGACAGGCGAGATTTGATCAGCATAATGGTAACTCATCCTTGAGATAAGGGAGATCAGAGCAAGAAGGAATTTCTTCGAATGGTAAGTAATTCTTGCCTTAGAGATAAAGATGTACTGCTCTCTAAGATAGACACCATGTTCGGTTAATATGAATGGGGTGTTGTAGGCCAGCTTACTGATGACACAGGGGATACTACAGAAGGCGGCGGCTGTAGAGTGGGTAAGATCGGTCCTTGGAACCTCAGCTACTAAGACGATGAGGAATCGATAAAGCCATCTCAGGCATTCGGTAAAATTGTAAAGCTTGGGATAGTCTTTCTCCTTTTTATCGCCGGAGGGAGGTTTAGCCTTAAGGATATCAAACATCTCTTTGCAGAAACAATTCCAGACCAAGCGAGACTTAAAGGTTTCGTTGTAATCATTCTCCTTAAAGAAGAGATGCATCTGGTAGAGGGTCTCTCCAGCAGATGAGGCTTTTTTTCTGAATCATGCATCTGGTGAAGGAAATCCCTTAAAAGAGGGACAAATACCTCTTTAATGTTCGATTTTGAGGTTCTCTTTTTGGCTAACCCCTATTCCGCAGTCTATCCATCAAAAATCGTCAAAATCCACATTTTAGGAGTTAAGCATATCGAATAAGTCTTTGAAAAACAAGGGATTGCATTTTTAAAAGGTG
>DNCN01000010.1 GCA_003485015.1 bacterium | reverse complement strand
AAATTTCGCACAACTTCTGTTTAGTAAATTAGATACAGATCTGCAAACTTACAGTCTACAATTGATGTTAGCGAAAAATCTATTTGTCAAATTGAGGCTATAATTTAAGTTTGACTCAAGGTAAGGTCATCATAGCAGAACAAAAGGGGCTATATACGTAAGAAGTTAGGTTAGAGGAGTCTTGTTCCGTTTATCACTAATCTGAATTTACACTTCAGGTGCTCTGCTGCTTTGCAGCACATACTCATGCGAGGTAGGAATATCTCAAAATATTCCATAATATGGGAGATCTCTGTATCGATGGTCAATTCAAGTGCAATCAGCCTCTTTTCTTTGTCCGCCTTTAAAGCAGAACTAATCGCAGCGTAGTTGACACGATCGTGTATATCGAACTTTATCTCCTTAGGGTTTCTTACACGAGAGCGATTCACATCAGATTTATCTGCAAGAATGAGTGCTGCAGCGATGAAGTTTACAGGATCTCCTCCTGTCTCTTCATGGTTTCCTATTGCTCCCATAACGTCAGCTATCTCTATATGTTCCATCCCTATCTCACCCAGTACTCTCTGTGCGATTAAGGCACTCACATGACCATGTTCACCACGGCCAATCACATTGCCTATATCATGGAGATAACCTGCAATAGAGGCAAGCTCTATTTCTCTTTCAGGATGACCCAATTCTAGTAGAATACTAGCGGCTGTCTCTGCAACAAGTAAAGCATGTCTTACGCCATGTTCAGTGTAACCTATTGCAGCCATATGCTCATCAGCTTTCTCCAGATACACCCTTACTTGTGAATCTTCTCTTATCTCTTTTAGAGTTATCTTCCGATGAGGGCTTATTCCCATATTTAATCACCACCTTGAGTAACATTGCGTAGAGAGTGATTTTTCACTGTAATTATACTCTTACCTCAAGCAAAAATCAACGATTTTTCAGGTATTTTTACCTACATCTTTCAAGAGGAGAGCCAGCGGGTACTTCCACGATCGCAAGCATCCAAATTTATACCAACCAGAGCCTTTTGGTCATCAGCACAGGAAAAAACTCAACCCTCTTATCTCAATCGCTTTCCTAGTCATACCAATCTTACGCTCATTAATGATAAGATCGACAGAAATTCACCCCAGAAGTGGGTTTTATCACCAAATGGGGAAGTGAAGGTACTGGAGAGGGACAGTTCAACTGGCTTGCTGGAATAGCGGTTGATTCGGCTGGTAATGTCTATGTAACTGAGGCTAACAACTCCAGTCTCCAAAAGTTTGCACCACGACCATGAAAAAATTAGAGAAAAATAACTTTGAAGATCTATCTGGGAATGGATTCTCTCACCAGGTGAGAGATGGTCTCTGCCTTTATCTCTTCTAAGGGGTAATATCTTCCGCCTAAGGCATCTGAAAGTTCTTGTAGTTTACCCAGGCGGACAAATCCTGTCTCTGTATCAATGACTATTGACTTTACCCCAGCTGACCTTATATCCTTCGCAATCCCTCTGGCCTCTTCAAAAGGTTGGGCATCCTTTAGGAGACTGACATTAGCTCTTCCATCAGTGATGAGAACAACCAAGGTAGCCAGTCGTTCATTCTTTCTTAATTCCTTCTGGATAACCTCAAGGCAAACTTGAAGCCCTGATGAGAGTGGTGTTTTTCCGCCGGTTGGTAATTCAGAAAGTCGTTTAGAAGCCAATTCAACACTATTTGTTGGAGGAAGCAATATCTCTGCCCTTTCACCCTTAAAGGCTATCATACCCACCCTATCCCTTTTTTCATAAGAATCAATCAGGAGTGATAGGATAGCGCCTTTAGCCGCAACCATCCTCTGATTTGCTCCCATTGAGCCGGAAGAATCTACTACAAACAGAACAAGATTGCCAATCTTCTTTTTTCTTACCTTTTCTCGGACATCCTGAGGCTTAATGATTAACCCCTGGCTTCTGGCCTCTGACTTCTGACCTCTGTTTATTTGATACGGTGCTGCTGCTCGAAATGTAGCATCAAAGGCCACATCATTAATCTTCTCGTTTGTTGGTAATGTGCTCCTCGTATATCTACCTCTTTTATCAGATGAGATGGTTTTACTTCTTCTGCCAGTACCATCCTTTATCTCTTTTTCTTTTGGCAGTTGCAAATATTTTATTTTAAAAGGTGTTCCTGTTTCAAAATGGGTTTCTATGCTTGAATTGGATTGCTCCTCATGATCAATCATCCTCCTTGCTATCTTGCTCTTTGTCTTCACCCTGAGGCGTATGACTCTGATTGGAGGTGGATTGTTGAGGTGGACTCTTTTGTTTCCTATGCTCCTGAATGATCTGATTAAGCTGCTCTTGCTCCATCTTTCTCTCCTGAAAAGGCTTCTTTTTCATTCGGTGAGGCAAGACAAGCTCTGCAGCTTCCTTGACATCCCCTTGTGTTGCTTCAGACCGTTTATGGTAGGCAGCAATTGTTCGTGATGTCTTCATCATAAAAATATCTGCTCGATGTCCGTCCACCTGCATATCTACTGCTATTTTGGCAATCAGTCCTAACATCTCATCAGACAATACCACCCTATTAAGAAGATCCTGGGCATTAACAATCAACTCCCTTAAGGCATTCTCTTGCTCATTCCACTTAGCCACAAATTGGACAGGGTCTTCCTCAAAACTCTGTCGTCTCTTAATAACCTCTACCCTGGATCTGGGATTATCAATTCCCTCAATGTTGACACAAAGACCAAATCTATCGAGTAATTGAGGTCGAAGTTCACCTTCTTCCGGATTCATGGTGCCAATCAGGATAAAATGGGCTGGATGAGAAAAAGAAACCCCTTCCCGCTCAATAGTATTAACCCCCATAGCCGCAGAATCAAGGAGCACATCAACAATATGGTCATCCAGCAGATTGACCTCATCTACATACAATATCGCTCGATGGGCATCGGCTAACACACCCGGTTCAAACCTCTTTTTCCCGGTTTTTAAGGCATGTTCAATATCGAGCGTTCCCACTACTCGGTCCTCAGTAGCTCCTACAGGCAAATCGACCACCCGCATTTTTCTTTTAGTTACAGGCAGAATTTCACCATGAGCCTTTCGATGATGGCATTCTTCGCACATTAACTCCTTGCGTTGCGGATGACAACTAAATGGGCAATCAGCCACCACTTCAATCTCTGGCAGAAGGCTCGCCAGTGCCCTGGCCGCAGTCGATTTGGCTGTGCCTTTCTCACCACGAATAAGCACCCCGGACAAGCCAGGATTAATGGCATTCAACACCAATGCCTTCTTCATCTGCTCCTGACCAACAATAGCCGTAAATGGAAATACTATACTTTGACAACTCATCTCTTCTCCGTGTCCTCGTCTTTGTGGTAAGTTACTTTATTCACTTCTATTGACTTTCTGAATAAAGATTTGTTGACAATGGTTCAGCATTCATGCTATACTATTTTCGGAGGTGATTCTTATGTCAACAAAGAAGCCCAGAGTTTCTGTAGTCCTTGAACCCCCTCTTTATGAATGGGTAAAACAAAATGCTAAATTGCAAGGTATCTCTATCTCTTTAAAATTAAGAGACTTTATCCGTGAGGCATACGAGTCATCTGAAGATTTATATTGGGCTAAAGTTGGAGAAGAACGTCTTGCATCCTTTAATAAAAAAGAAGCCCTCAGTCATACTCAAGTCTGGGGAAAGTAATGGCTTATCACCCAGTATATCATCCTATTGTCTTAAAAGAAGACATTCCTGCTATCAGTAAAAATATCCACCAGCGTATCAAGACCGCTATAGAAGAGCGACTATTAAAAGAACCTGCCAAATATGGAAAGCCCTTGAGATATAGCCTTAAATCCCTTTGGACATTGAGAGTTGGAGATTACAGAGTCATTTATAAAATTGAAGATGACAATATTATAATATTAAAGATAGGGCATCGTAAAGAGGCATATCAAAAAATTATGGGTAGAACATCTCTTTAATCTTCTGCATCTCCTTCATCTTTGCACCCCAGTCAGCCACATCCTCTGAAGTCAGAATATCTATTGTGCCACCCTGAAAATCACCCTCAATATCACCCATCTTCTCCTCAAGCCAGCTTTCGATTTCAATATAGGCGTTTTTCAATCCTTCAAGGACTTCGGGATTTGCATCCCAAAGCTGACGCTGATGCGCCTCCAGAAGCCTTCTACCGATCTCCTCCAGTGCCCAAGGATTGTTTTCCTGAAAGAACTCCTGCATTTCCTTATTAAGGATAAACGTCCTGGCAATGTCATCGAAAATCCAGTCATCTACCTCCTGGGTAGTTGCCTCCCAGCCATAAACCCTGCCAATGCGCTTGGAAACATCTCCAGCCCCTTTATAGCCGTGTTGTTTCATTCCTTCAATCCATTTTGGGTTAAGCAGTTTTGTCCGTACTACCCGTCTTATCTCATCTGCCATATCTCGCACTTCAACATGCTCCGGCTCACGAGTATCACCGTAATAGGTCTTAACCTCTTTGCCTGAAATACTTCTTGCTGCCGCAGTCATTCCACCATGCGTGCCAAAGTAGCAGCAGCAACCAAACAGGTCGTATTCATCGCTGACTATCTTGTTGTAGGTTATCTCAACTGTTTTCAAATTATCAGCCAATTGCTTGTGCCTTTCTTTGCCAAATATTCCTTTACCGTAGCCGTAGCCATTCCAATAGACAAATACATCAGCAAGGTCTTTTTCCTCTTTCCATGCCGAGGCATAGACAGCCAGTTGTGTCCCTGCCTGATATGTTCCGGGCTTTGAAGCAAAGATTCGCAGGGTAGCATTCCGCCACAGCTCTTTCTCTGACTGATGTTCTGATGTTCTGGTACTCTGGTACTTTTTCATCTGCTCCAATGAGTGCTTCCGCACAAAATTCATCTCTTCTGGCTCAGGCAAAGAGGCAGCAGATTGAATAGCCTCATCTACAAGTTCTATACAATTAGGAAAATTGTCCCGGGTTATGCCGGAAACACGGATGGTAACATCAATCCTTGGCCTTCCCAATTCCTCTAAAGGAATCACCTCAAAGCCCTTCACCCTGCCATTTGGTTGCCAGAGGGGTCGGACACCTAAAAGGTGCATAATCTGTGCCATTACTTCACCGTCAGCCCACATAATGTCCGTAGCCTGCCAGTAAATAGCTACATTCTCTGGTATCTTCCCTTCTTCTTTTTTATGTTTTTCAATCATTGCGCTAGCCAGTCTTTGCCCAACCTTTAAAGCCGCTTTTGTAGGAATTCGGTGTGGGTCAAGGGAATAAAAGTTTCTGCCTGTAGGTAGAATATCGTCCCGACCATGGGTAATCAACCCCGATGGACCAGGCGGGATATAACCACCTTCAAACCCATGTAATAATGCCTCAATCTCGCAAGATTCATCAATCCTACGGTTTAGGTCAAGTATCCGTTCCCTCATCTTTGTCCACGGTTCATAGTCCATAGTCCATGGTCGATGGCCCACGGTCGATGGCCCACGGTCTTCAAATTGTCCACTGTCCACAGTCAACGATTCACGGTCTTGATTCTGCGGTTTGTAGTCTATGGTCTGGGGATTAATAACTTGCCTGATAAATTCTTTGCAGAGTGCATCAACTTCTTCAAGCAACTCGCCATAACTCTGTTTACGATGCGGGCAAACCTTACTGCCATCTGCCAGCATATCCGTCAGGTCCATACCCATCATTGCAGCAATAATCTTTCTTAAAGAGATTTCTTGTCCACCATCATATCGCAGAATGGAATTGATAAAATCCACCCGCTTCTCACCCTCTGGCAACTGGCCAAAGATATGCATACCATCCTGTATCTGGGTATTTCGTATTCTTGATAATACCCCATGAGCTGTCTGGACTATCTCCTCAAATGGAAGGGAATGTATTTCCTCATCAGTCTCACATAAGGATTTCTCCGTGTCCCTTGCACCTCTGGGGTGAATTTTAATCTCTTTGTCCAGATTGGTCTTCTTAATAGCCTCCATAATCAGATGTTGTAGGGCATGTGCTCGTCCAGGATCAACATCCTTTATCTTTTCATACTCACCTAAAAACCTGCCTAACTCCTCAAGTTCGTCGTAAAGTCCACTCCGGGTCATCACGGTTTGCATATGGTCAACGAGTGTAGCGTAACTCCTTCGTTTGGCAACAGTGCCTTCAGGTGGATTATCCGCATTGTAGATATAAAGATGCGGGATATTACCAATAGCTATATCTGGATAACAATCCCCAGACAATCCTGTAGACTTGCCCGGCAAGAACTCCAGATTGCCATGTGTGCCCACATGGACAATTACATCCACACCAAAATCATACTCTAAATAACGATATGTAGCCATGTACTGATGAGGAGGGGGAATATCCGGGTCGTGTAATATTTTGCACACCTGACCATCACATCGTGCCCCCGCACAACCTCGCTTAGGCTGCACACAAACAACAACATTATCATATTCCACGCCTGTAACCAGTATTTTGCCTTCATAAACCATTGCGGCTGGCACACCATTCATCTCTTCTCCCGGTGGTTTGCCCCATACATTGTTCATTCTCTCTTTCACCTTAGGCGAAAGGGTATTAAACCATTGCTCATATTCCTCCCTGGTTATTTGTTTAAGCACACCACCTTTTTTGACAATTTCATTAGTGGTAGTCCATCGGAACTCACTGATTGCCTTGCGATCCATAATAGTAGTGATAAGCTCCTTACCATCGGCTGGTGGTTCAACACTGTAGCCAGCCTTTTTCATCTGGTGCATTATCCTTGCCACGCTCTCTAATGTATCCAGATGAGCACCACCGCCCACTGTAGCTTCAACTGAGGCACATGGGTTGTTATGCAGAATAAAGGCTATCTTACGGTCTTCAACAGGTTTTTGTCGTAGTCTCACCCAATTAGCTACCCGACGGGCGAGTTTGCGACACCGTTCTTCGATTGGTACCTTGCGTTGTAACTCACCGTCCTCGTCACTTACTCCACCAATAATTATTGGCTCAATCACCCCTTCAAACTCAGGCATGGCAATCGACCAACCAATTGTATTGCCAAGCCCTTGAGGGTCATCCTGCCACTGTTCAATGGTTTTATAATAAGATGTTATTGGTGAAAATACGGGCACATCAAGTCTTTTCAGGATTACCACACCTTCAGAGGCAACCTCTTTGTCAGCAAAATCCTTCTTCACAGTATTAGCCATTAAGAACGTCTGTAATTTGATAAGGGCATCAATTCGTGGAGTGCCATCCTGTTGCAAAAAGTATTCACAAACTACTTCACCACTTCCTTTACACCCTCGCTCTTCATCCTTGACCGAATACGAAAATGCCGGGATAACATTCATTCTTTGTGCTTCTAACTCACGAATCAAGGCATCCTCCACCTCAAGGTTTTCATTCACCCAGTAATGCCGGGAAAAGAGAATGCCAACAGTAGTTTTGGGTTTTGAGGTTTGAGTTTTGAGATTATGAGAATTATACCAGGTCAGGTATTCCTCAATATTATTGAAAATCCCTGGTGCATCAGGATGGTACAGCCCTTCCCATGGCACTGGTTCTGGTTCTTCCACCTCTATATCAACTCCACCAACCTCACGGCCAATGTATCTTATCATATTGGTAAAGTTTTTCTCACCATTAATCACGATATAGGAATATACATTTGCCACGATTTCTGGCTTGACGGTAGAGAGCATCCAGTATGATGGGTCATGTCCAACGCAGACGATGGGTACCTTTTTGCCCAGCGCCTGCAGTCGGTCCTCAATCATCTCCCAAAATCCCTCAGTTGAGCGATACAGAAAAATACAGTCAGCACAAGCAGCCTCTTCAAGCACTGAATCCAGCCTCTCTGGTTCTTGCTCAAGCCGCTTTGCTGAATATGCTCTAATTTCTACAAAGTCTACATTTTTGCTTGCCTTAACAAGCATGTTTATGTAGCTTTGCCACATAATTGATACTATCTTCATTTTAATTAAGTACCACCACCTGCAATGAATCTATCAGGGCATTGTTCTCAACCACTGCCTCTACCTCGTATGTAGCTTTAAGATTCTCTGGGGTAATAACATCCTCTATTCTTCCTTCTGCATAAATCTTTTTATTGTAAAGCAAAATAAGTCTATCGCAGAATCTAGCAGCTAAATTCAGGTCGTGAATGACCATAATCGCGGTAATACCTTGTTCCTTGACTAATTCCCTTGTCAGTCCAAGTATCCTCATTTGATGTTTTATATCAAGATTTGCGGTAGGTTCATCCAATATGAGTATTTTAGGTTTTTGTGCTAATGCCCGGGCAATAATCACCTCCTGTCGTTCACCGCCGCTTAATTCACCAATCAAGCGATTGCAAAATTTAGTCGTATTTGTCCTCTCCATTGCCTGCTCTACTGCCTCTATGTCTTCTTTTGTCATAGTCCACCGGCTCTTTTGATGGGCATATCTCCCCATTGAAACTACATCCTCTACGGCAAATAGGGGTGGCACAAATGTGCTTTGGGCGACAACAGCTATTATCTGAGCTATCTCTTTACGGGATAGCTGGCTTATATCTTTTCCATCCAGCATAACCTTCCCTGAGAGTGGATGTTTTACCCAGGTCATTACCTTAAGCAGGGTAGTCTTGCCTGCACCGTTTGGACCGATGATGCCCAGGAATTCGCCATCTTTCACCTGAAAGCTGATTCCATCAATGACCAGTGTTTCATGATATGCAGCTGATATGTTTTCTACTTTAATCATAGTGTCTTGTCCATCAACTGTGGATTGATCTACCACCAGCTAATTGCCTTCTTCCTCCGCCTCAAGAGATAGACAAAGTATGGTGCACCTATAGCCGCTGTAATAATGCCAATCGGTATCTCTTGAGGTGAGACAATTATTCTTGTCAATGTATCGCATAACACAAGGAATGTTGCCCCACATAACGCTGAAGCTGGCAGGAGGATATGGTGTCCTGGCCCAACAATAAGCCTGACAAGGTGTGGAATGACCAACCCAACAAAGCCTATTATTCCGCTTACTGAGACAGCCACTGCAGTCACAAGGGAGGCGGCAAGAAGCAGGATTCTTTTTATTACTTCTACCTCTACACCCAGATGCATTGCCGTCTCTTCCCCAAGTTGAAGGATATTTAGCTCACGGGCCAGGAAATAAAGCACTCCAATCCCACAGAGGATAGGGAGAATAACCATTTTGACATCATCCCAACAAGCCGCAGAAAAAGAGCCCATTAGCCATAGAACTACCTCTCGCAATACCATATCAGGGGCAATAAGTTTTAGAAATGAAACTACCGCATTTAAAAAGAATCCGATGGCAATGCCGGCTAAAAGTAGGGTTTCTGTTGGCAGCTTCCCCTCTGTCCTGGCAATATTATAGACCACAAATATGGTCGTAGTGGCTCCGATGAAAGCCATAGCAGGAATACACAGTCCTCCAAACACCTTGCCTATACCCAACACAATGGCCAATGCTGCCCCACAGGCCGCGCCAGAAGACATCCCCAAGACATAAGGCTCGGCCATAGGATTGCGGAACAATCCCTGCATAGCTGCCCCAGCAATGGTCAATCCCATACCAACCAAAACAGAAAGAATAACCCGTGGGGTGCGAATGCCTACGACTATTGTCTCCTGGATACTGCTCCAGTCAGGCTGAATTAATCCGCCAAGAACTTTACTTATCCATATCTTGACTATTATCACTGGATGTATAAACACAGGACCAATCATAATCGCTATCAAGCAAGCGGTAGCTAAAACACTAACTAAAATAAGCAGGATAGAGAGATACCTTTTGTTCTTCATAATTATTCCCTTTGTGTCCTCCACAATTTCTCTGTGGCCTCTGCGTTAATCCTTATTTCAGGATGAATAAACCCAACCAAATTACGAATTGCCTCCGGAAATCTGATTATGCTATGAATAGAATTCCCATCTATGGTATATACCCGATTATTCTTCACTGCCTTAGTCTGCTCAAACCCCGGTCGTTCTTTGATCTCCTTTATCCTCGCCGCCTTCTGGTCTTCATTCCAATAGGAGATAACAATCACATCCGGATTTTTATTAATGACATACTCTGATGAAATCTCAAACCACTGCTTATCAAATTCACCAGATAAATTAATTCCTCCCGCTAATTCAATCAGTTCATGGATAGCCGCTTTTCTGCCATAGGTACCATTCCCTGTTCCCCACCAGTAAAAAACCAATGGTTTGGTTTTGGTGGTAGAAGAAACCTTGTTTGTTATGGCAGTTATCTCCCTCTTTATTTTATTGGTTAGTCTTTTTGCCTCTCTCTTTTTATTGAGCAATACACCCAACCGTTTTATCTGTTCAAGACCAAAGGCAACATTCTGGGCAGTGCAAAATGCCGCATAAGGAAGTCCATATCTTTCAAACACCCGACTATACTTTCCCGGGGTCTCAAGGGAATCATGAATAATAATAAGGTCAGGGGCAAGTAAAATAATCTTTTCAATATTGGGGCTACTAAAACCTCCTACTCGTGGCTTTTCTAATAAGGATGGGTATCTTTGGCACATTTTGGAATATGATATCCCAATTCTGTCTGGCACACCAACAATCTTATCCCCTGCTCCAAGTTCAAATATAACCGCTATTGGGGTTGCGCTTACTACCACAATCCGTTCAGGCACCTTTGGCAAAACTATCTTTCTGCCAAAATCATCATAGCCAACAATTCCAGCCTCAGCATAGGCAGCAAAAACAAGAATAACCACAGAAACACAGAGAACACAAAGAATTATTTCATATTTTTTATCTTTATGCCTCCGCGCCTTTGGGGTGAATATCCCTCTCATCTATTCGCCCTTCTAATTACAATTATTCCCCAGTAAAAGCAAACGACAAAAATAGCCAGCATAATCCCCACAGAAATTATCTCTATCCTCTGCCCCAGAAAGCTTGCCCGTAAGACATTGCTGGCATGGGTTAGAGGCAAGAAATAAAGCACTGTTTTAATAAAATATGGTAGTCTGTCCACAGGAAAGAATGTTCCGCAAAAAAATGCCATAGGCATAATGACGAAGTTAGAAAAAGTAGCGGTATCTTCATGCGACTTTGCCCAAAACCCCGAGATAACCCCAAGGCAGGCAAAGATAAAACAATTCAATATCCAGACTACCAAAAAGATAGGGCTTTGTGGCAATCCTGCACCAAAGATAACTCCCGCTACAAGAATTATACTTGAGGCAAAGACTCCCCGCACCACCCCGGATAAGACCTCGCCAAGCATTATATCTGTAGCGGTTAGCGGACTTACCAGGTATTCATCAAATGTTTTAAAATGAAGCCTGCCCACTGCTATTGAGGTAGCAATCCAAGAATATGAATTGGTCATTGAGCTCATCGCACAGATACCTGGTACCACAAACATAAGATAAGAAACACCATCAATACTCATTCCCCGACCAAGCCCAAGACCAAAGGCAATTAAATACAAAAGAGGGGCTATTATTGTTGAAAATAGATAGCCCTTACTTGATAGCCGTCGTTTGAATATAATCATTTCCCGTAGGAATATAGGGTAAAAATTCATATTAATCATCTCACCACAGAGCAAGCTCTGTGGTGAATTTTTCACCTCTCAATCCTCTCGCCGGTAAGTTTAATAAACACATCCTCCAGGTTTGATTCGCGAATAACCACATCATCAGCCCTTTCTTCAGCAAACCTATAGGCCTGTTCACGGGTATCAAACAGCCTGTAATTAGTCACCCCATCGTCCATAGATTCAACGACAAATTGGCCTACCTGATTTCTAAGTTCTTGTGGTGTCCCCAGTGTGATTAATCTGCCGTGACTGAGTATGCCCACTCGATGGCAGAGTAATTCTGCCTCTTCAATATAATGGGTGGTAAACAGAATAGTGGTTCCATCTTGATTCAGATTGCGAATTAAATCCCATATCTGGCGCCTAATCTGTGGGTCAAGTCCAACGGTTGGTTCGTCCAGAAAGAGCACCTTTGGCCGATGCATAATAGCCCGAACAATAAGCAAGCGTCGCTTCATACCGCCTGAATAGGTCTTAACCAAAACATCTGCTTGATTGTTCAGTTCTGCCCAGGAAAGCAGCTCATTTATGCGTTGGTCAATTGCCTTCGTCCGATACATCAATCCGTGGATACGAAGATTTTCGCGGGCAGTAAGCTCCCTATCAAGGTTCATCTCCTGTGGAGAAACCCCAATCAACCACTTGACCTTATTTGCCTCACTGACCAGATCAAACCCACCGATTTCTGCCCTGCCCGAGGTTGGCCAGGTAAGGGTATTCAGCATCTGGATCACGGTCGTCTTACCTGCCCCATTTGGCCCGAGCAGACCAAAGATCTCGGCCTCTTTGATCTCAAGATTCAGATTATCCACGGCCTTGAGTGGGCCATACTCCTTGCTCAATCCCGAAATTCGAATCATCTCAAAAGAATCTTACTTAGAATTTTACTTCCAATCCCGCAGTATATGTCCGACCAGGGGCCTTATAGCACTGATAGTATTGACGATCAAAGATGTTGTCGATACAAAGAGAGAGCTTAAGTTCTGGAACTACCTCGTAACTCCACTGGGTATCCATAACCAAATGGGGATCATAAGAGCCGTAGACCCCTTTCTCTAAATCCGAATTGTCATCCTGGCTATACATTTTTCCCATATATCGGCCGCTTATACCGCCCTTAATCCCTCCGGCCTGAATCTTCACTCCCAATGAATGGACCTCAGCCGGGACATAGGTCACCTGCTTTCCCTTTGTCTTAGGCAGATCGGGATTCTCTACAATCCTTGGATCGACAAAGCTCAGGTTGGTGAAACAGGAGAGATACTGGTTGAAGGTATGGTCTATCTCTAATTCTACCCCCTTTGTCTTGCCTTTGGCTGCATTCATCTTCTTCTTCAATTTCAAATCGGTCGGATCCGTAATGGTATAAATGAGATCCGTGATGTGATTCTCAAAGTAGGTGGCCTTAAGCTTCAGCCTTTCCCCCAAGAGCCCCTGCTCGATGCCGGCCTCCCAGGAGGTGGTCTCTTCGGGTTTTAGATCGGGATTCGATTGGTATTTCGTCCCCCATGAAGATGTCCAGGTCTTGTAAAGCTCATAAATATTTGGCGGTCTGAATGCCTTTCCACCAGAGAGTCTGAAGGTGAAAAGACCTGGCAGGTGACGGTAGACAATGGCCGCCTTGGGTGAGAGAGAGTCCTTTTGACGCTCCTGATACTCATTGAGCTTAGAAGGAGAGGTAGAGCGGTCCTCATTCATCCCCTCATATGTCCTCCAAAGGTCATACCTTGCCCCTAAGAAGAGGGTGAGGGTCTGGGTAGGATCCTCCATCAGGTCTATCTCATCCTGGAGATAGAAGGAGTAGGTATCTGCCTTCCCTTTTGCCGTATACAGTAAATCGGTTGTGCTCTTCTCATCTCGCCAGTCACTAAGACCCCACTTTTTGCTCTCGGCCTGATCATGTCTGTAACCTGTGCCAATGGTCAGGGTATTTCTCTCAACCAGCCTAGCTATATCCAACTGGAGGTCAGCCGATACCCCCTGGGATGGGGTGTTATTCCATTCTCCCTCACCCCCATCCTCAGTCGCCTTCTTGGCTTTTGGGCTGATATACCAACTCTTGATCACATCCGTCAGGCCACTATTTACCTTCAGCCTCAGATACTCATTGAGCTGGTGATCATAGCCAAGGGTATAGGTATTGGCTGCCCGACCGCCTGGACCATTAAGAAAATCGCTTGGAGATACCGTGAAGTAGCGGCTAGTGCCCTCATCATTGATCCAGACATCTCCTTTATTCACCCTGTTTCCCGCGGTATCCTTAAGGTAGGACTGGCCATACTCATACCAGTATCGGTATTGCCTTGAGATCATTCCTAAGGATAGGAGTGAGTCGCTTGTTAAATCTAAGCTGAGCTTGGCCGAGAAGCCCTCATCCTCTGCACCATTCCTGCCTTTATCCCCAAGCAGATGGACTGTATCCCCCGTGGGGCTCTTTGTCTTCTCCCAACCGGTAACCTCGGTTCCCTTTTTACCAGTTTTGGCCGTCGCAAGATAAAGGTCTGAGACATATCCATCCGAGTGCTTCTTATCGTAGTTGAGGGATAGACCAAGTCTGCCAAGCTTGTCCCGATAACCAATCTGATAAGTGTAGGTACCGTAACTTCCATGGGAGAATTTAGAGGTTATCTCCCTCTTCTTCGGGGTCTTGGTGATGATGTTGATCACTCCGGCCATGGCATTTCCACCGTAGAGGGAGGAGAGTGGACCCCTGACCACTTCTATCCGCTCTATCTCCTCCACCGGGATACCACTCCACTGGACACTACCCGAGTAAGCATTGTTTAGTGGCTGTCCATCAAGCATCACAAGAGTCCTTCCCTGACCTGAGAATCCACGCAGTGTGACGCTGGCCAGAGAATCCATCAACCCTTTAGTTCTCTTGGTGGCACATCCAACCGTGGTCTTGAGGGCCTCATCGACATTCTGGATCTTCTTGTCTTCAATCTCCTTCTTGGTCACCACTGAAATACTTGCCGGCACCTCTTTCAGCCTCTTTTCTGTCTTAGTGGCAGTGACTACTATCTCTTCTAATTCTATCTCTTGGGCAGACCCAACCCCAAATAAACCAAATACCGAGCTCATCACCAGCCCAATAACCAAACAAAATTTATACATCGTACTCTGTAATCTCATAACAACCTCCTTGTATAATGATGTACGCTCTCGGATAATCCAAGGCATTCTCCTTCTTTATCTTAGCAAACCTGCCTAAATATTTTCACCCAACTTTCTTACCCAAGATTTCCCAAAAGCTTCAAAAATCTTCAAAAGATTGAGAAAATCTGAAAAATCTGTAATCTCATAACAACCTCCTCGTATAATAATGTTAATAATGTGCGCTCTCGGATAATCCAAGGCATTCTCCTTCCTTACCTTAGCAAACCTGCCTAAGGTATTTTCCCCCCACTTCTTTACCCAAGATCTCCCAAAGGCTTCAAAAAGCTTCAAAAGATT
>DNCN01000164.1 GCA_003485015.1 bacterium | reverse complement strand
GATTCCAAAAGAGAGAATCGTTGGTTCGTTTAAGAGGTATAAAAGAGGAAAAGGTAAAAAGGGGATTCTTCCTCCAGAACTTGCTGGCTTAGGGAAAGAAGAGTTAGAGAAGGTTGTAGAGCAGATTGAAACAGCCGAGAAGAAGATTGAAACGGCCCGCAGAAACCTTATTGAGGCCAATCTGAAATTGGTGGTTGATGTGGTTAAGAGGTATACCCACTGTGGCCTTTCGCTTCTTGACTTAATCGATGAAGGTAACTTGGGACTGATTCGTGCCATAGATAGATTCGATTACAAAAAAGGCTACCGTTTTAGCACCTATGCAGTTTGGTGGATCAAACAGGCAATTTTACGCAGCTTGGCTAACCAAGGGAGGTTAATTCGCATTCCTATTTATATAGCCGACCTCCTCCATCAATATCTTAAGACGACGAGACTTCTTACTCAAAGACTTGGCCGTGAACCAAATTTAGAAGAGGTAGCTAAAGCGTTAAAGTGCCCCCTTAGGAAAGTTGTGGAAGTAGCTGGCTTGATCCATGAACCAGTCTCATTGGAGACTGCTGTGGGCGAGGAGAAGAATGGCAGATTAGGGAAGTTGATCAAAGATATGGGTCCCCTTTCTCCCCATGGTGCCATCTTTCTAGAAGCCCTTCGGGAGAAGATAAAAGAAGTTTTGACTAAATTGAACTTAAAAGAGCGGATGGTATTGAACTTACGTTATGGCCTCGATGCATCCCTTCCTCATACCTTAGAAGAGACCGGCCAGCTCTTAGGTATTACCCGAGAGAGAGTGAGGCAGATAGAGAAAGAAGCCCTCAGTAAACTTAGACGCCTAAAATTGGCCAAAGAACTCCATGACTTTCTACTAGAGTGATATCCTAAAAATTCCTCTAAAGTTATTGCCGGTTTTAGCCGATCTTAAAAGCTAGAAAAGACAGAAAAGATTCTTTCTGTCTAGTGAAGTCTCACGTCAGAAGCTAAACAAGTAAGTAAAAAGACTTGCTTGTTTAGCTTTTTTGTTTTCAAGAAGTCCTTGTAGTTGATTGAGATCAACTGATATTGCTACAGTTTGGAAAGGAGCTTAGACTACAGTTCTTCTTCAGAAAATTGTATTGACTTTAGGGTAGAAGGTGTGGTAAATTTTAAGGAAATACGATAGAAAGGAGAGAAGGAATGAACAAAAGAGGATTTGATCATTGGGTAACTACACTCTTAATAGTACTGGGTCTGATGCTTGGTGGCTGTGGTCGAGCCAAAAGAGAGATAACTATTACTCTCTCCGGTTCAACCTCAGTACAGCCTTTTGCCGAAAGATTAGCTGAGGAATATACGCTCAGAAATCCCGAGGTCAGAATCGATGTCCAGGGCGGGGGATCGACTGCTGGAATCAGGGCAGTCAAGACCGGAATATGCCATCTTGGAATGTCATCCCGTGAGCTTAAGGAAGACGAAAAGGATCTTAATAGAATCCTTATTGCCCGGGATGGATTGGCTATCGTCATTCACCCCACTAACCCTTTGGACGATATTAGCCTTGATGATGTGCAAAGGATCTTCGCTGGAGAACTCTCTAACTGGAAGGGGCTTTCTGGAATTGATCATCCGATCTACCCTATTACTCGTGAGGAAGGATCGGGAACCCGGGAGGCCTTTACTGGCTTGATTATGAAACAGAGTAAAATATCACCAGGAACATTAGTTCAAGATTCCAGTGGCGCGGTCCGAGAGGCGATAGCCACCAATCCCTATGCTATCGGCTATATCTCTCTTGGGTTGGTTAATGAGCGGGTTAAGGCCTTAAACATAGATGGTGTTACTCCTACCAAGGAGAATATAGATTCAGGAGCCTACCCCCTTACAAGGCCCTTTCTTTTTGTGAGTATGGAGGAGCCCAAGGGTAAAATAAAGGAATTTGTAGACTTTGTCCTTTCATCGGATGGACAAAAGATTTTGGAAGAGGAGGGGCTTTTATCAGCTAGATGAAGGAAAGGCTCATTAAAGGAGGACTTTCAATCATTGCCCTGACCAGTTTAGGGAGTCTCTTCCTGATCGCCTTCTTCATCTTCAAAGAGGGAATCCCAATTATCCTGAGGGTAGGACCAGACAAATTCTTTTTCTCTACAAACTGGCGGCCGTTTGAGAAAGAGTTTGGTATCCTTTCGATGATTGTGGGCTCCCTCTCTGTCACCTGCGGCACGCTGATTTTATCGGTTCCTCTAGGGGTAGGTTGTGCTATATTTTTGGCCTTTTTTGCCCCAACACTCATGCGTCAGCTTCTCAAGCCAGTCCTTGAGCTTCTCTTTGCCATTCCTTCAGTCGTCTATGGATTTATGGGTGTAGTCATTCTCATTCCTTTAATTCAGACCTACTTCGGTGGTCCAGGTTACTCCATCCTTGCCTGTTCCATCGTTTTGACAATAATGATCTTACCGGTGATCGTCAGTCTCTCGCTTGATGCCATCCAGGCTGTTCCTCGAAGCTATTTAGAGGGAGCTTTAGCCTTAGGAGCTACTAAATGGCAGGCAATCTGGAGGGTAATTCTGCCAGCTGCCCGCTCAGGAATAAACGCGGGTGTCATCCTTGCCATGGCCGGAACCATTGGTGAAACGATGGCTGTGATTATGGTCGCTGGAAATTCAGTCAAGATGCCACATTCTATTCTGGATGCAGTTCGCCCCTTAACGGCCAATATTGCCTTAGAGATGGGCTATGCCACGGGTGAACATCAAGAGGCTCTCTTTGCTACGGGAGTAGTACTCTTTATTGTCATTATGATCTTGAATGTTATTGCCCGGTTTGTAGCGAAATCGGGGGTAAGCAAATAGTGAGAGCTGAACCCACTAAAATCCAGAGATTACTTATCTTCTTTCTCTGGAGTGTTGCCTTCTTCACTATAGGAATTCTTATATTTATCATTGGATATATCCTTATTAAGGGCCTAAGTTATGTAGATCTTAAGTTTCTCCTTACCTTACCTGAGAAGATGGGTAAGGAAGGTGGAGTATGGCCATTTATTTTTAGCACTCTTTATATTACCTCGGTGTGTTTAGTTATTTCTGTTCCTTTAGGGGTGGGTACAGCCATCTATCTAAGTGAATACACTCGGGAAGGGTGGTTCAATAGCGTGATTAGATTTGGCTGTGACTGCTTAGCGGGCATTCCCTCTATCATTTTAGGGCTCTTTGGATTCATCTTCTTTGTCATCTATTTGAAGATGGGATGGTCTGTTCTGGCGGGAGGCCTCACCGTTAGTCTAATGATCCTTCCCTTTGTCATTCGCTCAAGTGAGGAGGCAATAAGGGCTGTACCATGTGCCTTGCGCGAAGCAAGTCTCTCCTTGGGAGCCAGCCGCTGGCAGACAGTAATGAGGATAGTTCTTCCCAATGCCTTACCAGGGATACTGACGGGTATTATCCTCGGTATTGGAAAATGTGTAGGTGAGACGGCCTCACTTATACTTACCGCTGGTTCATCCCTAAGACTCCCAGTGTCCATTTTTGATTCAGGTCGCACACTGGCCATCCACTTCTATATTCTGGCGCGGGAAGGGATCTCTATGGAGAAAGCCTATGCTACAGCTGCAGTACTTATCATCTCTATCCTCGTCATCAATATTGCCGCCTACAAATTGATGCACCATTTTGTAAAAAGATACAAAAGGGAAAGTATATTTTGGATAAGATTGCAATAAAGGCTTTAAATATCTGGTTTGATTCGACTGCAGCCATTAAAGATCTAAATTTAGAGGTAAGGAGCAATGAGATTTTAGGAATCATTGGTTCGGCTAAAAGTGGCAAAACCTCTTTTTTGCGGGCGATTAACCGGATGAACGATCTAAATTCCCCGGCTACTGTCAAAGGAGAGATTCTACTTGATAATAAAAATAGGGAATTATAAATCA
>DNCN01000140.1 GCA_003485015.1 bacterium | reverse complement strand
TCGATATATCTACCCATTGGATAACAGATTTAGCTTATACGCCCCTAGAATAAAGGAGGTGTGAGTATGCCTTCCATACTCGTGGTCGATGACTATCAGAGCGAGCGTTTTATCATGGCTGATCCCTTGATTAAGGAGGGTTACGATGTCAGTCAGGCTGTTGATGGCCAAGATGGTCTCAAGAAACTGAAAGAGAAGAGTTTTGATATGGTAATCACTGATCTGAAGATGCCCAAGATGAACGGTATAGAGCTTCTTCGGGAAGCAAAGAGGCTCCACCCCCATATCGTGGTTATTCTTATTACCGCTTATGGCACATTGGATGAAGCAGTTGAGGCAATGAAGGAGGGGGCCTATGACTTTATCAAGAAGCCCATCGATCCCGATGAATTGAAGATCAAGGTCAAGAAGGCTTTGGAGCAACTCAGGATGATTGATGAGCGGGAGTACTTTAAAGAGGAGATTAAGGGGTATCTTGGAGAGATGGTGGGCCAGAGTAAGCCAATGCGTCAGATTCAAGAATCCATCTCGACCATTGCCAAGTCTGATGTCCCTGTCCTTATTCGAGGAGAGAACGGTGTAGGTAAGGAACTTGTGGCCCGGGCCATTCACGAGCAAAGCAGCCGCAAAGGACCATTCGTTGCCGTGGCCCTTTCCGCCATTCCTGAGACCCTAATTGAATCAGAGCTCTTCGGCCATGAGAAAGGTGCTTTTACTGGAGCTTCCTTTCGACGAATAGGACGCTTTGAACTCGCTAGCTCCGGCTCACTCTTTTTAGATGAAATTGGTGAGATATCACCTTCCCTTCAGATAAAGCTCCTTCGAGTCTTGCAAGAGAAAGAGTTTCAGCGGATTGGTGGAACAGTTACTCTTAAAACCGAGGCCCGAATCATCGCTGCTACTAACCAAGATCTTGAGGAGAGGATCAGAGAGGGTAGGTTCCGGGAGGACCTCTATTACCGGCTTAATGTCTTTCCTATTTATGTTTTGCCTCTTCGAGAACGGAAGGAGGATATTCCGCTTCTAGCAAGACATTTTATCAAGAAGTATAGTCTTAGGTTGGGAAAGGAGATTGAGGATATATCCGATGAGGCCATTAGACTCCTTTGTGATTATGACTGGCCAGGGAATATCCGTGAACTTGAAAACATCATCCAACGCGCAATAATCACCTCGAAAGGTGATGTTATTACCTCTGAAGGGATCTCTCTGGGTGGTGTTAAGGTCAAGAAGGAAGCTTCAAGTTTTGAAGAGGCGGTAGAAGGGATTATCTCCGATTTTGACTTCAATAGAGAAGACCTTCCACTTTGGGAACAGATAATGTCTGCCTTGGCTGTCCGGATGGTTGAAAGGTGTGGGGAGAAAGCCAAGGCCGCCCAGATGCTAGGTATCTCCAAACCAACCCTCTACCACTGGCTCAGGAAGGCTCAAATAGAGCTTTAACTACGAATAGATTGATTCCTAATGATAAGAATTCCACCAAGTATTACTTCTCTAAAAATATCCTCCCTTCTACCCCTTCTATTAGTTGAATAAAGTATGTGGTATAGACTTCATCTTCTTTTCTTTAAAATATAGTTTTTTCGCAGCATTTGTATTTGACATGAATGAGAAGGTGTGTTATATTATCTATCCATTTATCTAAAATCGTCCTCTTTTATCTGGGTGAGAAATGGGATACTTTTTAGTGGCAATTACCAGTCTATTGGCATTATTCTTTGGCTACTCCTTGTATACCAAAAAGAGAAATGTTGCCTTTGATGAGAAGGGGATGAGGAATTTCCAGGGTAGTATCAATACCCTCTTGACCGATTTCAACCGGATCTCAAATACTAACATCAATGTGCTTGAGGAGAAGATTAAGGAACTGCATGAGGCTGTGGAGGTGGCGGATGAGAAGATCAAGAGGATGAATGCCCTAATGGCTGATCTGGAGATCATTTCAAGTAGGATAAGGAAAAAGAATCTCTCTAAGGAAATAGATCTTGAAATCACAGAGGATTTAGTGACGGAAGGTCGAAAGGGTAAGCGTGGATCTACCCTTCGCCAAACAAAGAGTAGAAGAGAAGCAGAAAGACAAAGCTCTGGAAAACAAGCTTCTGGTGAGGGAGAGGGATTTTATGGTCCCAAGATACAAGCCACAAAAGAGTATGCCCGTATTCACCGGCTTACATCAGAGAGGCCTTCCGCCCCCAATATTGTTAAGGAAGTTGATCTACCTCATAAAGAGAATGGTCCAACTGGCGCAAAAGACAGAAATGTCCATTAAAACTCCATGTTAGAAGCCATCTATCCCGGAAGTTTCGACCCAGTTACCTACGGGCATTTAGATATCATCGATCGAGCCCTCCATCTATTTGACCGATTAATCGTGGCTGTGGCTGAGAGAGGACCCAAGGAATCCTTCTTCAATGTGGAGGAGAGGGTTGCGATGCTCAAGGAGGTATTGGCGGATAGGCCAAAAATAGTGGTTAGCCACTTTGATGGTCTCTTGGCCGACTATGCTATTAGGGAAAGGATAAGGTTCGTCATCCGGGGTTTGCGAGCTGTTTCAGACTTTGACTTTGAATTACAGATGGCCTTGACAAACAGCAAACTCGCTCCAGGACTTGATACCGTTTTCCTGATGACCAAAGAGACCCACCTTTACCTCTCTTCGAGCACGGTCAAGGAGATAGCGAAGTTAGGGGGGGATGTGAGTGAATTTGTCCCTCCTCTGGTGGGTGAAAGACTCAAAGAGGGGTTCAAAAAGGAGATCTAACTACGGATAGAGAATCTTCACGAATCAACTTTATCTTGGCTGTTCATAACCATCAACCTGTGGGTAATTTCGAAGAGGTACTTGAGAAGGCATATCAAGAAAGCTACCTTCCCTTTATTGAGGTTCTCCAGAGTCACCCCCAGATCAAAGTTTCGCTCCACTACAGTGGAGTCCTTTACGACTGGCTAGAGAAGACCCATCCTGATCTCCTCGAAAGAGTGGCCAAGATGGTTGTCTTAGGCCAGATTGAACCTCTGACTGGGGCCTATTATGAACCCATCCTCCCTTTCATCCCAGATAGTGATAAGATCGGCCAGATCGAATCCTTTTCTCTTCGGCTTCAGGAGAGGTTTGGGCGTCGCCCCAGAGGGATGTGGTTGGCCGAACGGGTCTGGGAACCTGACCTTCCCAAACCCCTGGCTCAGGCAGGGATTGACTATACCTTTATCGACGACATCCACTTCAAGGCTGCCGGTCTCAGAGAGGAAGAACTGCTAGGCTACTATCTTACCGAGGAAGAGGGGTATCTACTCAAACTCTTTCCCATCAGCCGTAAGTTAAGATACCTCATCCCCTTTGCCCCAAAGGTTCAAGAAGTTATCGATTACCTGAGGAGTCTGGCTACCCCATCTGGTGAGAGATTAATCGTCCTAGGTGATGATGGAGAGAAGTTTGGCCTTTGGCCAGAGACATATGAATGGGTCTACCAGAATGGTTGGCTCAATGATTTCTTTACCGCCCTTGAGGAGAATCGAGATTGGATTAGGATGTGGAGTTCTGAGGAATGGATGAGGGAGAATGAGTCTTTAGGTCGGGTCTATCTCCCCACCTCCGCCTATCAAGAGATGGCTGAGTGGGCCCTTCCCGCTAAAAGCATTCCTCTTTATGAAGAACTGATCACTCGGTTCAAAAATGGTGGTGAACTTGAGTGGTTTGAGGGATTCCTCAGAGGTGGTTTCCACCGTAATTTCTTAGTCAAATACCCTGAGGCGAATCTCATGCATAAAAGGATGCTCCGTGTGAGCGAAAAGATAGCTAGGCTCTCTGATGAGCATGGGGGCTTATTAATGGATGAAGCAAAGCGTCTTTTATACCAAGCCCAATGCAATTGTGCTTACTGGCACGGTATTTTTGGGGGGTTATATCTTCCTCACCTAAGAAGGGCAGTTTACAATCGCCTAATCGAGGCGGAATTGATTACCGATGAATTGTCCCACACCAAAGCCCATTGGCTGGATAAGGAAATTGCCGATTTCGATCGGGATGGGAACCCTGAGATTTTGATTGACAGTCCTGTTATCAACCTCTACCTTGCCCCTCACCGAGGGGGTTCTCTCTTTGAGCTGGATTGTAGAAAAAGAGGCCTCAACCTTTTAGATGTCCTAACCAGACGGGAAGAAGGGTACCACAGGGAGATCCCCTCTCTCAAGGAGGAAGAGACCCAGCTTGAAACGAAGAGTATCCACGAAAGGATAAAGACTAAAGAGGAGAACCTTGAAGAGTGCTTGATCTTTGACCGATATCATCGAGCATCCCTCATCGACCATTTCCTCCCTCCTCAAACCACCCTGAGAGAATTCAGCCAGTTGGAGTACGAGGAATTAGGAGACTTTATCAGTGAACCTTATGCCCATACTATGAACCGGGAAGGGAATAGTTTTTCAGTAGTCTTAGTCCGCACAGGAAAGGTCAAGATTCAAGGAGTAGATCTCCCTCTTCTCCTCAAGAAGAGGCTCAAATTAGTAGAAGGGGAGGCACTGGTTGAGATCGGGTATGAACTTTTAAACCTCTCCTCAATGCCCATTGAAGCCCTCTTTGGCTTTGAGTTCAATCTCTCTCCCCAGATAAGAGGAGGAGAAGGGCCTGGCGAGAGTAAGGATATCGACCTCCTTAAGATGGAGGATAAGGAATCTGGTCTTAGGGTCTATTTCAGGCTTGAGCAACCAGGAAGTCTCTGGCAATTTCCAATCTTCACTGTCTCCCAATCTGAGAAGGGATTTGAACGGATCCTTCAGGCTAATAACCTCTTCTTTCATTGGCACATTTCATTCCGCCCTAATGAGCTCTGGAAGACTAATCTCACCATTGAGATAGCTAACGCTTACAGCTTCTAAACTGATTTTGAATCTTTCCTCCAACAATTCCCAGTTACGACGGGTAACCCAGGGGACGTTGTTGAGTTTGTTAATTAACTCCTTGACAAGAATATTAAATCTTAAATCCCGATATAATGATTCTATGTCAAGACAAACAAGAATTGATCTTTCAGGAAATATTTAGGGAGAACGGAGGAGTAGTTGAGGGGATGCTTAAACAAATCAATAAACTCAACAACGTCCCCTATTTCTTTAAATTTTTAAGGCGTGGAGGTGATTGAGATGGAAAGAGGAATGAACAAGGGAGAGACTTTTATCAAATTATTTCTGGTTATTAGTTTAGTCTTAGGAGTGGGTCTTGGCCTTAAAGAGATAGTTCTATCTTTTGATGAGAAGGAAGACCTAAAAGAAAGAGAGATGGAAGAGAGGATGATAATAAAGAAGTTACCCCAGACTATAGAGACGATCAAAAAGAGATTGAAGGAAGACCCTTCACAAGACCTCTCTGACTATTTAGTCTTTTGGGTGCGGATGGCCCATAAAGACCCCAGGACAATAGAGCTCTATCGAGAGATAATCAAGAAGAGTACTAATGTGGACACGGTGAGATGTGCAACTACTTTCTTGGTGCAAATTGGAAAATCAAAGAGATACAACAGAAAAGATATAGTCCTTCCCATACTGATGGAGACATTAAACCATCCCTCCATAGATATTCGCTTAAATGTGGCCGAGGAGCTCTTTGAATGGGGCTATAAGAAGGAGGTCTATCCTGTCTATGTAGGTATTGTCATGAAAGACCCAAAGGAGCTGAAGAATGAATTAGAGAATAGACCTCTTCGTGGAGGCTTTAAGATGGCATTCCAAATAGCCAAAGAGGATCCAGATTATAAAGAAGATCTTTATGTAAGAATTGCCCGATGGAGAATAGCACCCATCATAAATGCCATAGAGAAACTTATAGAGTATGATGATTCAAGAACAAGGAAGTTAGTCAGAAAGGCCCTCTTTGAGAATGAGTACATATCCTCTGTGGTTACTAAATTTCGAAGGGATATAGAGACACAAAGGCCAAAGAGAAAGGCACTGGAAAGGACATGGGCAAAGGAGAGAGAGAGGAAGATGAAGTTCTTTGAGGGGTTGGATGCCTACCTTAGGAAGCAGTAGTCTATGAAGTGGAAGACTCTACTACTCATACTCAGTAGATCACAAAAGTTAGAATGATTTCGTGACGGACTTCCAAAAATAGCACCTAATGAGTCAAAAAAGTTGGTCTTTATTTAAAGATAAGGCCCAAAT
>DNCN01000138.1 GCA_003485015.1 bacterium | reverse complement strand
GTTTTGTGATCTACTGATTATCTTTAGAAAATTATCCGGAAGAAATTTCCCAATCTTCTCGTCCAAAACTCTCACCTCTTCACCAATAATAAATTCTATCTTAATCTTTTGAAGAATCCATGACCAGTCAAAGAGAGATAAAGAGCTCTTGAAGAGATCTATCCTCTTTTCAATTACGATAATCTCACTTTGATCATCTAGCCTTTTTACTAATTCAAAGAGGTGATAGCCTAAGCCAAGGCCAATGATAAACCAAGCCTTAGGAATAGAAGTATCAAACTTTTCAATTAAACGGACTGCTTCCTGTTGAGGGTCATGACTACTATGGAGAAAGAGACTCTTTCCCCCAGAAGTACGTATTTGACAGGTATTATTGTGGCCATTGTGGGCTTCCATTAAGATGAGATCCTCACCCATTTCAGAATACTCTATCTTCTGAACTAATTCAGGACTGTTTATTTTTAAAAGAGCAAGATTAGTTTTATAATAAGATGTCTTCATGACCGTCCTTTTCTATATTTTTCTCTCGGAGAAATATCCAAAATGAGTTATCTTTGCTTTAATGAACACTAAGGAGAAAAATCAAGATACTCATTTTGTTCAATGAAGTTAAACATCTTTTCTAAGCGGTGCCTATAAGTATGTTCCTTGTAGACTTGTTTCTGGGCCCTTGTGGCAATAGCTTCTCGCTTATCTAAATGGGTAAGGTAATACTCAACAAGGTCTGGTAGCTCATCGATATGTTTAAAGGTAACAACCTCCTCTCCTATTTTAAAGAATTTCTTCATTTCCCCTCTCTCATCAACAAGCTGAAATGCACCACATCCAGCGATGGCAAATGTTCTTGGGTTTACCCCTTCCCCCAATATCTCCCTCTTCATTCCATATGTAGGGTGAAGATTTAAAACGATCTTAGAGGCATTGAAGATCTTGACCATGATGTTCTGAGAGACATCCCCCCCTTGAATACATCTTTTAAGTCTTGGGCTTATCTCTTCCCATCCGTCACCCCAGACCTTAAGATCATAATCCGCTAACTTCTCTAGGAAACTGATCCGATTGGGATGAGGCTTACCGACAAACGAGAGGTCACATTTATATTTAGATAATTCATTCTCGTCCAATTTCATCTTTTTATGAACATTTGGATTGCAAGCCTCGGGAAGATACTCGACCTTTTTTACTCCTAATTTTCTGTATCTTTCTACAGTTGTAGGCTCATGGGTGAAGAAATAATCATAATTTGAAGCAACTTTAGTTGCTTCATCAAAACCCCAAGGATCGTCTAAGAACCAACAACAAGATATAACTTTTTCTCTTTTCATAAAGCTGAAAAAATCCTTTCTTATAAATAACCCAAAGATGGTTAGAAATAAATCTGGCTTGAAGTCTCTAATAGCTTTAAATAAGTACTCATAAGTTACTTCTTTGGTCAAACAATTTATATCCTTTTTATTCTTATCTGGAAACTTCTTTTGAATCAAGAACTGATACTCCCATGGATCAACAACCTTAATAGGATAACCCATCTCAACTAGGGTCTCTGCTATATTCAAAGAAGTAATCAGAGAGCCCCCACCAACAGTGGGGTGAGCAAGAAGAATCTTTCTCTTCATTGTTTATCAATCACAGTTTAAAATTGCATGTTTGTCTGCCATTCATCCCCCATCGAGACATTTTCTCTCTAAGCCTTAAGTAGACTTCTCTATTTGTCTCAGGAGATTCGTAGAAGGCTACTAAAGTTCAACATCTTAGGTTCGTTCATAAAGAAACCACCAACATTGACCACTCTTGTTACGGCAATACCTTTCAATCTCTTCACTGCAATACTCTCACCATATCAAGGCAATCCTAATTTTTTCTTCGATTTTCTTTATTTGCAGTTCCCTCTTCAAGGATCTCTTTAGCTTTCTTTAAATAATAGAATGCCTTTTGATAATTACCTTCCTTGGAGAATAATTCTCCAAGCTCTCTATAGGCAAAAACAAAGCCTGGAATAATTTCAATAACCTTCCTAAACTCTTCTTCTGCCCTCTTTATCTCTCCCATCTCTTTAAGTTCTACCCCAAGAGCGTAATGGGCCCAGGGGTCATCTGGGGTAAGCATTAAAACCCTCTCCCAAGGGGAGGAGTGCCGTGAAGACCATTGCGTATAAATATCTTTAGCCTCATTGAATACTTCTTCAAGTTGACCAACAGCCCTCTCCCAACCAAATTCTTGGGCCTTATTGAAACCAGCTTGAGCAATCCTTTCTCTCAGGGAGTCATCTTCCAATAACTGGATGATCGCCTGAGCAAGCTTTGTTGGATCTTGGGGTGGGACAATCAAGGCGGTTTTACCATCTATAGCATACTCTCGCACCCCCTTAGAATCGGTGGTTATTACTGGAACGCCACAAGCCATAGCTTCAAGCTGAGGTAGCCCAAATCCTTCTTCTAAGGATGTAGATATGAATATATCGCTGCTTGAATATATTCCTGCAAGCTCTTCTTCGGAGGGTTGGTAAAAGAATGTTATTGAAAAGCCCACCTTTGGAGGTGGTTCGTTTCCAAACATCACCAGTTCAAGCTCTGGAAATCTCTCCTTTAATAGCCTAAAAGCCATAATTCCATCTAAACAGCCTTTAATTTGGACACTACTAAAGACCATCAATATCTTCTTATGCGGACTTTTCAAGAGTGGCGAAACAGGTTTAAATTGTTTAGAATCCACGCCAATTGAAATCTTATAAGCCCTGCGCAGGTACTTATCTCTCAAGAGCTCTTGAAGCCAGTTTGAAATACAAAGGAGATTCAATGGAAGTTGATATGAGGCATTGCATACCTTCCGATATTCTGTATCTTCATAGAGTCTTGGCTCATAAGCTTGGATGGAATAGAAGGGTATCCCTTTGGGAACTCTGCTAGCGGCTAGGGCAGCACCAGCAAAACAGGCGACAGTAATATCTGAGGTTAAGGTTCCTCTTTCAAATTGTGGCACAGTAATTATCTTTGCCTTGAATGGGTACCAATCTGGTATGGTCTCTTTTAGGGTAAAAATCTTCACTTCATGACCCCGTTCAATGAGTCGGTTTGTCTGTTCACAGATCACCCGAAGCCCACCATTCAGCGTTCCCCAAGTAACCAAGTAGGTTATCTTCATGATCGAACCACTCCATACGTTTTGACCATCGTATCGACCACCTGCTTCATCCTGTGTTTGTAAGTATGTTCTTTTAGGACACGTTTTTGGGCATAGGCGGCAATCTTCTTCCTTTCTTCAGGATGGTTTAGAAAATATTCACAGAGTGTTTTAATTTCTCCACTATCTCGATAACAAACTACCTCTTTGCCAAGCTCAAATAGTCTCTCTAAATCTGGTCTATAGTCGGAGAGCACAAAACCTCCGCAGGCAGAGACATCATAGACTCTCTGATTGATAGCCTCTTTCATCTGGGCCATAGTCATAGTAAGATTGATCTTAGAAGCGTTGTATATCTTAGGTAGATCATGGTAATAATTTGCCAGTCCCCTTAAGTCAATCCCATCACCTACCAAATCTCTCCAACCATCATCTCCATAGAGATGGAGATCAAAATCCTTCACATTTTCGATTATCTCTTTGCGATAAGTAGCCATAGAGGCGAACTCAAGGATTAAGGCAAAGGAATCTTTGGCACTGGTCTTTTCAAAGGAGGGAAATCCAAGTCTTTCTTGAGCATCCTTTATAATATCCTCAATTCTTTTAAGGGGATCCTTGGCTTGCTCTTCAATTATCTCTCTGATGAAAGATTGCAGCTTTTTGTTCTTAATTCTATTTTGATAAAAGGCATAGAATTCTTCCAGGATGTCCATAGTAGAAGAACCAACAAAACTGAGATCACACCTATGCTTCTCTTTATCCTCCTCAGTTAGATCTATCTTTCTGAAAACTTTAGGATTTGTCGCCAGAGGTAAAAAATGGATATGTTCGAACCCAAGATCTTTAAGCTTCTCAATATAAGTCCTATCCCAAAGAAAGAGAGAGCAGTATTCTGAGGCTGATTGCAGGAGGCGTTCCTTGGTCACCCAGAAGAAGGGATTGTCGACAAACCAGCAGGCATAGGGGATCTTCATCTCCGAGAAGAGATGGGGTACAAGACCCACATGATCAACACTGAAGACAAAATCTGGCCTAAAATCCTTCAATTCTTCACTCAATCTCTTTATACACCCCCCTCTAGATCCCCAGAATTCTGGGAGTTCAATAACTTTCACTATATGGCCAAGTTCTCTCAATGATTCAATACTGTCCTGGAGTATGTATCGAATGATGGTAGTAGGTAGCCTAAAAGAAAGAACCTTCAGTCTCTTCTGGGCTAATCTCTTATAGCTTCTCACCTTTTCTATGTTCCACCTAATCTCCTCCTGTCCTCTCAGGATAAGTCTATCTTCTTCCAATATTAAATAGTAATGAGGGTAAAGGTCTATAGAAGGGTTGTGTCTTATTATTCCAAGCCCTACCTTTAGAATCTCCGTAGAATACCTCTCTCTTATTTCTTGTATGACCATACTTATATCTTGATCAACAATAAGTTTTATCTTTTTATTATTTAATGCATCTTGCCAGTCAAAGGTTTCTAGCGACCTTTTAAAAAAGTCCATCCTCTTTTCCACGACAATAATTATATCCGAGGAAGTAATCCTCCTAAGTAACTCAAAGAAGTGATAGCCAAGCCCCAGGCCGAGCAGAAGCCATACTCTGGGACGGATGAAGCTGAATCGATCGAGGAGCTGCAGAGCCTCTTTTATAGGATCATAAGAACTGTGGAGCAGTGTTCTCTTGCCAGAATCGTCCTTCAGGCTTATAGTTGGCAATCCAAGCTTACCAATATGAAGTTCAACCCTATCATTCTCAGGATATAGGGTAACCTCCTCCGCTAGATGAGGATCTTTATTCTTCAAGATCCCAAGATTCCTCTCTAGGATATTAGTCCTTTCCATCTTATAAGCCAAAGATCTTCTTTATTTTACTGAGTATCTCTTCCATTTTGAACTTATATGTTGGGACAAGATTCGAGCTTGAGTGAAGAACCATCCTGGCTTGGGGCTTGGTGATGTTCAAATTTATCTTGGAGGTACCGTGAAACTTTGGAGGCTTTGAATAATAAATCAACTCTACTGAAAATCTTCGCTTTATTTCCTAGAATCTTACATAAGAAGATCTCTTCGTCACCATCCTCATTCAGAAACAGACCCAAATAGCCACTGCTTCTACAATCTCCCTTTTTGCCTAATTAGCCATTCGTTGTAAGCTCAACCCCCATTCTGAGGGTTTATTCATCTTCCAGATTGTTGAAGAGAAGACATTTTGTTACACCCTATCCTTTCTAGTCTTGGACCAGGTCAGTTATTGTAGGGTCAATAACTTGAAAGCCCTTTCTCCGTCTCTTCTATAGGTATAGCTATGAAAAAATCGCCTTTTCACAGAATCTCTTCGACTGTTTTGG
>DNCN01000112.1 GCA_003485015.1 bacterium | reverse complement strand
CCCGCCAGGATGGAGAGGTCGATCTCGAGATTGGGATGATCCCTGAGCTGAACAGACCAGATGCCTCAAGTCCTCGTCGGACCATCCATGTCTATAAAGATGGAACGAGGATTCCATACTTTAAAGATACTCTACCTGGTTTCGACCTCAGGGATAAGAATGATGCCCGCTCAGGCAAAGAAACTATCTCTTTTCTCGGTTCATCAAACCCTGACATAGCTACTCATACCAACTTAGAGGTCCGCTACCACACCGACTACCAAGAGAATCAAACGAAGATAGATGCTAACCAAGATGGGTTTGTGGATGTAAGGCTAAGGCTTTCAGCGTATCCAGAGCTCAACCGTACCGACCCGACCACCCATCCAAAATCGATCCGGGTAGAGGTGTATACTTCCTCCACTGGTCAGCTTGAAGAGATCCCTTGGAACCCAGCGGCTTCCCCGAATCCAAATGTGGATAGTGGCTGGAATTTGGTTCAAGACCGGGGCAGTGGAACAGTTGGTTCAGGGTCTGAGGAGTTTGGCCAGACGGGTCCAAATCGGTGGATCAGGATCTATGGGAACTCTGCCCCTGATCCGACACCAGATTCCTCAACCACTGCCATCAGAATAAGTTATGTTACCGACTACCAGTGGAATGACACCTCAGTTCCTGCCAATCAAAATAATTGTGTCGATGTCAAATTGAGATACCTTCCGGAGCTCAATGCTGGGACGCTAAAACGGACCATATCGGTTGAGACCTTTCAGGAAGGGACAGGTCTTGTTACAATCCCTTGGGATGGTGCTCATAGCAATGGTTGGGACCTGGTAAATGCCACTGGCGGAAACACCGCTGGTTCAAATCAGTACATAAGGATCTATGGGGCATCCTGCCCTGATGCTAGAATAACCGATGTTGGTCAACCTGTAGTGAGGATAACCTATCACACAGATTATAATTCAGCAGGACAAGCCATCAATGCCAATCAGGACAACGAAGTCGACCTCTCTTTAAGCTCTACACCTGAGACTGTGGTAAATTCAGCAGGCCAGATGAGAACAATAAGGATAATCTCTGGAACAAGAGAGGTGAATTATAATAGTGGAGCAGGGTATACCCTAAAGGATAAAACAGCCGTCCCGAAGAATGAGACGATTGGAATAAAAGGGAATGAATCCCCCTTAGCATCTGAGTCATCCATAAAAGTCAGCTATCATACAGATTATGATTTTACCTCTCTCCAGCCTGGTAAATGGGTCAATGCCAATCAGGACGGTGAGATAGATATTGCTTTGAGGACCTCACCTGAAGTCAATTCTGTAGGAACCACTGTGTCCGTTGTAGGTAATGGTGTATCTATCCCATATGATCCAAATCCGCCACTCAATGGCTGGGATGTTTCAGGAAATAACCTGAGGATATCGGGCGATAACACCCCAGGACCAGGCACGATCACTGTCAAGTACCATACGGATTATAGCACAGGCTCTCTAGAGGAAGGGAGATGGGTCTCTGCTGACCAAGACCGTAAGGTCGAGATCCTCCTTCCAAATCCACCTGATGTTGCTATAGGAACAGCCCGAAAGACAGTGAGGGTCTATGCTTATTCAGGCGACTCGCCCGATGCTGCTACTGATGAAATCCCTTACTCAGATAATAGGACGAATGGTTGGAATATCGATAATGATCCAGCAAATCCGAATCGGGCTCGCACCATCGCCATCTATGGTAATCCCACACCTGGCCCAACCCCGGATAGGCCAAAACTTCGGGTAGTTTATCATACTGGATATCAGCACCCAGATTCAGTACTTCCTGACCCTGACCAGACGGACAAAGCCTTGGGTGTAAAGGTGGGTGTGATCCCAGAACTTTATAGTTATGGAGCAACCCGTTCTGTAAGGGTCTATGTTGGCTCAGGAGCTGCTGAGCGTGAGGTCCCCTATGATCCAACAAATACAAATGGCTGGAATATACACCCTACGGATAAAAAAGTAATAAATCTCTATGGAGATGCCGCCCCAGACACCAGTGAATCTAGAATTAGGGTTGAGTACCACTGTGATTATAAGTGGAATCCATCAGCTCCAGATCGCAGAATCAATGCCGACCAAGATGAAAATGTCCAGATAACATTGAGCACTACAGCAGCAGCATATCCTGGGGCGTTGAGTGTAAAACTTGTTGATTCAACAGGTAATGAGAGTTCTGTTCCTGAACATCCGACCAATGGATGGTCATGGGCAGACCCCACAAAGACAAAGATAACTTTAAGGGGTACCTACCGACCCGATCCAATTGATCATCCTACGATAAGGGTCTTCACAAACATCTTCTCTTTAACTAAGAGACCCGAGATATACAACCTGGGAACACCAGATACACCAAAATCGATCAGGGTATGGAGGGGTACAAGTGTGAACCCTTACCAACATGAGCAACCTTACGACCCCACAAATGGCTTCCAGTATGACCCAGCAACCAATAAAATCATTCTTTGTGGAACCGCCATTCCCCAACCTGGCCAAATAGTCACGGTAAAGTATACTCATGATTGGGGGAATGAGTCTAACCAGAATGGACTTCTTGAGGCTGTGTTGAAGGATGCCCCTCTTGACTACGGGGATCTGGGAACAGAGAAGGTCCGGGTAAATGGGGGGGCGAATCTTACCCAAGATGGCCCTAATGGATATACCTTATCTAACCGTACGATCACCCTTATGGGAACAGGGAGACTGGATGCCAATCAGATTGGAGATGCCCAAGAGGATCTTAGAGTGGAGCACACTACTGCTGCTGATAATACCTTCACGGTAGATCTAAGCAGTTACTACCAATCTGGCTACCATCTGAAGATAAGTAATTTAAACATAGTAACGAATGGGGTTGCTGTACCACCAGAGGGTTATTCGACCAAGGAGGATTTGACAAAGCCCCTACCAGGAAGGTCCTTTACCTTTCGTCTTGAGGGAGATTGGAGATTGGTAGGGAATCGGGGGGCAGATCCAGGGGTCAAAGGACATAATATAGTTGCTACCTTTCGATATGCTCAATATAAGACCAATCCTTGGGAGCTGGATGTTCATTACGACGTAAATAGTGGTGATATCTATACCATCGATTTTGACCCTTTAAACACCATAGATTTGGAGGTACAAGATATAGATGTTACCAGTGCAACTCCAAATCGGGTGTGGCTTGAAAGGCTTGATTCAGCAATAGAAGGGGTGATAAATGAGCTTACTGATTTTGGTGCAGACCAGAATGTTTTTGAGAGGACGCTGAAAGATGAGAGAGTCCGTAGTGAAAATCTCCAACGCGCAGTGTCGAAGGTTACAGATACTGATTATGCTAAAGAGATACTTAAAAAGACAACGGCCCAAATTGGGATAGAGGTGGGCATGGCTGCTCTGGCCCATGGGGATATAAAGCCAGATGCAGTGCACAACGTTTTATCCTCAGCAACGGGAGGTAGAGCTTTTATGGGATCAATAAATGTAAGGATTTCGTCCTCCACCCCTCAAGTAGAGTCTTTTGGGGTCAAGGGTATGTCTACTATAAAGGGAAGGTATCCCAGGCTCAACCTATCAAGTTTTAGAAAGAAGATTCGACAAGTCAGCCCATCCTCCTTATCGAAAGTAAAGACCTCAATTCCAGGAGGGAATAAGAAATTATCCATAAAGCAGCGAATTTAGCCTTACAATATCCCATGATAAACGTCTCAGGTTGCCTAAGTCTCTTCTCTGGATCCATAACTACTCTTTATACCTATACACCTTGATCTTATCCTTCTGCAGATAGCCCCTTTCTTCAAATAGATCTTTCTCTTTTAACCTATTCAGGGCTTCTTCGCTGATCAATATCTCATTTGGCCCCGCCTCTTTCTGTAAGTGTCCAGCTAGATCGATGGTTCGCGAAGGAACCTTTCCCCCACCTCCATCCTTGAGGGTACCATCAATCAGGATACTACCAGTATTTACTCCCATCCTTACTACAATGGGATGTCTAAACTTATTTACAGTCTTATTAAAATCGACCAAGGACTCCTTTATCTTAATGCATGTCTTTACAGCCTGACTCGCATCCCCAGAGAATTTATAGATGACTCCATCCCCAGCGCGACTGAAGAGACTCCCTTTATTCTCCAAAGCAATCTTATCTAATAGCCGGTGGTACTCCCCAAAGGTATAGATAATATCAGCGTCTGCCTCTCCTTCTTTTATCTTGGTTGAACCAGCAATATCTACATCCAAGAAGGTGATCTCCCTAGAAAAATCCCCCATCCGTTTATCTATATCAGCTTTGATTCTTACCGTCTCTTCTAAAGAGAACCCCTTCAGGAGCCACTCTCCTCTTACCAATTGATAGCTGATGACTCCAAGAAAAGATAGGGATAAGACCAAGCAAGGTTTTATAGTATCTATCCAGAGACCAATAAACCTATAGACGATAAAGGAGAGGATGACATAACCGACTACAAAGCCAATAAAGATTATAGCGAACCTCTTCAAGGCAGAATAGGATAGAAGAAGACACATCGACAGGGAGAAGAGGAGGAGGATCAGAAGGTTTACTCCCTTCGATGCCTTTCTTATGAAGACTCCTTTTAAGATATTATCAGCAAGGTGAGCATGGACCAGAAGTCCAGGGGAGACTGGGCTTAATGGTGTGGGCTTAAGGTCTGATGTACCAGTAGCGGTTACTCCCACCAAGACCAATTTATCCTCCAGATCCGCAAGATTGAATTCCGGAATCTCTCCCTCTTTTAGCGTTCGAAAAGACCTCAAGAGGCTAATAAGAGAACATTCCTTAAAGCCCTTTGCGGTGGTATAGTTAACGAGGACCTCACCCCTTCTATTAGTAGGAATACGTATCTTATTATCAAGGGTTACCTCTTTGTCAGCTATTTTGACTGCAGTGGGAGGGATTTTGAGATAATCCATTACCATCTGGGTGGCCAGAGAGAAATACGGTTTATTCTCATGCATAATAACTACAGGCACCTTCCTTATTACCCCATCTAAATCAGGGATAGTATTGATATGACCAAGACTTCGAGCAGTCTTCACCAATTGAGGTAATGGACTGAGCATCTCCTCGGAGTGGAAATGAGAATTGGTCCTTTCGTCTTTTATCTCGAATGCTACAGCATGGCAGACATTCCCTGCTTCTTCAGTCATAACCGAAAGGAGGGTATCGTATTGGGGATTGACCCTATCTGGATCGGCAAAGAGTATATCAAAGCCTGCGGTTCTTACCTTAGCCTTGGAGAGGATATCGATGAGGAGAGCATAAAAATCCCGGCTCAAAGGGTAGCCCAGGTCCTTGAGTGTAGCATCATCTATTTTAATTAAGACAATATGAGGACTTATCTTCCTTTG
>DNCN01000089.1 GCA_003485015.1 bacterium | reverse complement strand
ATCACCTCCAGCTTAATTCTAAACCACATTTGACAATCATGTCAAGAATAAAATAGCTTCCTTCCTGCAAGGGAGGCAGTTGGATTTTGAACAGGCTCACTGAATTCAATCCTAAAAGTAGCATTACCTGATCTTAGGGGTTCAAGATTCCTCTCTTCTTGAGTATTAGGGGTTAGGGTAAGGATATCATTGGCAAAGTCCCAATAGGCATTGTATCTTGTCCTTCTATCTTCACCTTCGCCTTGGGCTATGGTTACTTGATGAACATAGGGACGGAAGTTATCGATAACGACCTCTTCATCTTCTGCCCCTTGGCGAGTATCCATGTTCCCACCATTGTCCCTTATGTCATAGGCCAATACCCATACCGTATATCTACCATCTGGATACTCTGCCTCAGCATTTATCCTTGCAGGATCTCTATTCCACGCTTGTCCTCTTCGTAGTTTTGTATTCCAGTATCTGTCTTCTACTTGGTGATTTATTATAGGGTTTGTCACCCAGTAGTAGAATGGGCTCGTATCTCTATAATTGTGACGGTCGTATACAAGTAAGACAGGGTCACCATCATTCGGTGGCTGAACCTGAGGAAAGATTATCGTATCTGCTAATGGGATTATCCAATTGTTTTGAGAGTTCCTAACTCCCCACTGGGTTCGATAGATTCCACTTCTTCTCTCTTCCCCTGGAAGTAAAGGATTATTCTGTCTATCTCGGCAATATGCCCTTATCTCAATCTTACCATAGATAGGTTTGCGTTCATCTACCTCAGGTAACTGGATGCGTCGCCGACGACCTTCTCCCTCTGAGCCTTCTTCCCAGAACCACCAGCAGTCCACATTAACCTCGTCTATTCTGTAAGTTCCACTTCCCCAGACTATGGGCATGCCAGTATCATCGTAATTATTAGGCCCATTGTTGTAAGAGAGGGGATTGTGAAATGGACCATTTGCAGATCCTATTTCAAAATGGAGATGGTCACCTGAAACAACTCCGATTCGTTGTGGATTTTCTGAAGAGACATCTCTTACAACTGAACCTCCTTCTATAAACATCCGAGTAAGATGGATATACCTATAATTACCTATATAAAGACCTATTGCCCGACCTGCCCTATCCCTTATATATCTGACAGTCCCCGTTTCCAAGGAATAAACATTCCTATCTCTTGTGATAGTATCCATCCCTCCAATATCTATCCCTCGATGAAATCTTGGCCTACCAACATCTCCTCGAGCATCGCCAAGTGTTGCACTTACTATTAGGGGTCCATCGAAGTTACCTGCACGATTCCTCATTGGCCATGGATATGACCAGATAGATGAAGCAGATAGAAGAATGAAGAAGATTCCCCATAGAGCAACTTTAAAGCTTTTCATTTTTTGACCTTATTTATACGGTACTGTAAAGAATTTTATCTGGGATCAAAATTCGAATCAAGGTTAAATGAGTTAAGTATAATAGAGTAACTTACTAATACTCCTTCCAACCTGAATCTTACTTACTCTACTTTTCATTTGATCCTGACAGTAGCATTTTAATTGAAGAAATTTTCTTGGTATCCAAATCTACTATAAAAATCGTACCATTTTGTGATATTAAGGAAATTCTTTTATTTGGATGTCCTATCTTTCTTAATAACTTTCCGTTTTTTGCATCAAAGACTAAAATAGCTGAAGAGACCCAATCTCCCTCTTCGTTCTCGTATGCCCCCCGAATATAAATTAGGTCTTCCACAATTTTAGTTTCGTCAAACAGTGGAACATGAGAAAATAACTTATCAGTGGCCCAAGGTTCTTTGTGTCTCCAGACAACTTCACCTCTTTCAATATTAATACACCACACGTATCCAAAAATAGAAACTGCAATTATTCTATTCAGATCTTTAGGAATTCTCCCTATGTAGTGTGCCCATGTCTCTAAAGGGATTTCCCACTTTAAAGTTCCACTCCAATCGTAGAGCAAAACACTACATTTATCTTTAAAAACAGCCCTAGCCACGATACCCAAATCGTGCAAGATGATCATATCAGGCCAAATATACTCTGATGAGACTTGTCTTTCAAATTTGATACGGTCACCAAGTTTCAAGATCAAAATTGTAGTTTCTCCTTCTTCGGAGTATCTATAACATATTACATAGTATCTTCCATCTTCTGAAAATCGTCCAGCTGCTTCTAATACATTTTGGGGTAGTGTAACCTCCTCTATTTTTTGCCCAAGATGGTCGTAAATGATAAATGGCACTTTACTTCCACCCCAACCTATAAAGCCCTCGGCTACAAATCCTGCATCAGATACAGAATTAAAGAGACCTTCCTCTTTCGTCCAAATCTCTGTTCCATCATCTCTGTATAAGGTTCCCCCTTCGATCTCTTGTTCTGATATATAATCATAACCCTTAGTTGCAAGTATGTACTTTTGGTTAGGAGAGATGATTACATTCTCTCTCTTCTTCACATCAAGGATTACTTGCTTTTTTACATTTCCTTCTCTATCAAGAAACTTTATCTCTTTTATATACTTTTCCCGGGAATACACTTTTTCTGGAATAAATATTACCTTTGGATAAAGCACCTCTACTTTTTCTGTCTCCTTCCTCTTCTCAAGCCCCTTCATCCCTAAAGCCATTGCCTCTTTTACAGTCATCTCTGCCTCATCAAAGATGATATCAGTAATTGGCTCATCAAACCTATACTCCATAACAAGCGTAGGCTCTATGGCTTGTGTTTGATCCTTCTTCTCTTCTGTCACTATAACCTCAACTTGGGCCTTAGTCTCTTTCTCTCTCTCATCCCGAGGTCTCAACCCGCCAGCCTCACTTGCATCTATCGATAAGATCAACCCTACAATCGCACATAAACCAGTAATTACCACTCTTCTATTCATATCTTCATCACCTCCAGCTTAATTTTAGGCTACATTTAACAATTATCTCAAGAATAAAGAGGGAGCCTTCTTCCTTCTTGGGTATCAGGGGTCAAGGTAAGGATCTCATTGGCAAAGTTCCAATGGGCATTGTATTTTGTCCTTCTATCTTCATCTTCGCCTTGGGCTATGGTTACTCTATGAACATAGGGACGGAAGTTATCGATAACTACCTCTTCATCTTCTGCTCCCCTTCTCTCTTCTTCATTGCCCCCAATGTCCCTTATATTCCATCCCCTTACCCAGACAGTGTAATTTCCATCTTTATAAATTGCTTCTGCATTTACCCGAGCAGAATCATCAGGATCGCTATCTATTCTTTGCTTTGTATTCCAGTATCTGTACTCTCCAACATCATTGAATGTAGTAACATAGTAATAAACATTCTCTCCTTGTTCATATGGTCCATTTGTCATTCTTCCTGGATCTTGGGCGTATACCTCTGGAACAACCTCTTGTCCAACATCGTATAAAAAATCGAACCTGAAGGATTCAAATGGGCCAAAATCCGAATCCCTTGTGTCATCAACAATACGGTAATCCATCCTGTATAGACCAGCACGCTGTGAGCCACCGTTTTGGGCATCAAACCTCTCCCTTGCTTGGATTATTATATCAACTTTACCATAGATGAGTATCCGATTGTTTATTCTGGTTGTATAGTATACAGCGGTAGGGCCAGCGGTCCCATCCCTTCTAAATTCTGGTGCATGAACCACAGGTAGATATGGAGATGATTGGGTGGCAGATGGATTAAGTCCTCCCTCATGTGGAGCATCTTGAGGTTGAGTACGGAGGGGATTGAAGGCGCCATCATCTTCATCAAAATGGAGATGAGGATTATCTATCCTTCCAATAACACCTAAAAGTGTTTGTCCTGCAACTACTCGTTGTCCCATTCTTAATCTATCATCAGGATTTACATGCCAATACCCATATTCTACCCCATTATCTCCTTCAATTATGACTCGTCCATCTTCTCGTTGGACTATTTCTGTAATTGTCCCACTAACAACGGGATATACTTCAGTTCTTGCACCCCTTCCTAATATCAATTCCTGCATGAAAACGATGCGGTCTTCTATATTCTCCTAATGTAGCAGTAATTGGATGTTGTTGATTAAAAGGTGAAACAGGCCAAGGATAGCTAAATGCTATATGGGGAGTTAAAATAAAAAAACAACTAAGATATTTGCTATCTTTCTGGAGGATGTCCCATTGACTGTTGAAATTCTCCAAGCGGCCCCCTTCATGATAACTAGGCAACCTCCTCATAGAGGATGATAGCTTACCTC
>DNCN01000067.1 GCA_003485015.1 bacterium | reverse complement strand
ATATAAATGGCCTTGAGGGTTTTTGGGGTTACCTTAAAAGGAAACTTGCCAGTAAAGGCGGGATTCGCAGAGAGAGACTCCCCCTTTATTTAGCAGAATATGTTTGGAGATACAACCATCGGAATCTTACACTTAGACAACAAGTTAATAGATTATTAAGCTTATTGCATAACCGATGTTATTCACTTAACTTACCTCAAGATTTAGTGGCTAAGTTATGACTTTACCCATTTTTTTCATCATGGTTAATTTTACTATTATTATTGCCTTTAGGTCTATCAATAATTTTATCAAATTTTATAATCTTGTTAAAAAGTTTCATTGAATTTAAGCAGATTTTGGCTGCTCAAATTCATTTTGCCAATAACCTTTACCCACTATAATCCGTGATGAGCCGAATCTTTATAGTGGGAAAAGCAAAGATTACTGGCCAATACCTTTTTTGATAAGGAATTGACCTGTATAGGAAGCCTTCACCCGGCTGACCTCCTCAGGTGAACCTTGAGCAACTATCCAACCACCTTCATCACCGCCTTCGGGTCCAAGATCGATGATGTAATCGGCTGTCTTAATCACCTCCAGATTGTGCTCAATGACGACCACTGTATTACCCGCCTTAGTGAGTCTAATTAAAACATTAAGGAGTTTCTTGATATCGTCAAAGTGGAGGCCAGTCGTTGGCTCATCTAAGAAGTAGATGGTCTTTCCCGTAGCCCTCTTAGAGAGTTCAGCGGAGAGTTTTATCCGTTGGGCCTCTCCACCCGAGAGGGTAGTGGCCGGCTGGCCCAGCTTGATGTATCCCAATCCAACATCGATCAAAGTTTCAAGTTTTCTCCTCAGCGGCGGGATGTCCTTAAAGAAGGATCTGGCTTCATCTACAGTCATATCCAAGACATCGGCAATACTCTTACCTCGATACTTGATCTCTAAGGTCTCGCGGTTATAGCGCTTACCTTTGCAGACTTCACAACGGATATAGACATCAGGAAGAAAATGCATCTCAATCTTAATGATCCCATCGCCCTGGCAGGCTTCGCATCTACCTCCTTTGATGTTGAAACTGAAGCGTCCAGGCTTGTATCCCCGAAGCTTGGCCTCGGGCAGCATGGCAAAGAGTGAACGGATATAGGTGAACGTTCCAGTATAGGTGGCTGGATTCGACCGCGGTGTCCGACCAATGGGTGATTGATCTATGTTGATAACCTTATCTATATACTCTAAGCCGATAATCTCATCATAGTCATCTGTCCGAAGATAACGGCGCAAGAGCTGTCCTTTTAAGGCTGGATAGAGGGTCTCGTTGATCAGGGTACTCTTTCCTGAGCCAGAGACACCGGTGATACAGACGAAGAGGCCCAAGGGTATCTTCACTTCTAGATCTTTCAGATTGTACTTACGGGCTCCTTTGACGACTAAGAATCTCTTTCCTAACCGCTTCCTCGTTTTAGGCACAGGGATTTCAAGTGTACCTTTTAAGTACTGACCAGTTAAGGATTTATCATTATCGATGACCGTCTGAGGTGGCCCCATCGCCACTATATAGCCACCAGCCTCACCCCCACCTGGACCAAGGTCGATCACATAATCAGCCCCACGAATAGTAGCCTCATCGTGTTCAACAATAATGAGGGTATTTCCGAGATCACGAAGTCGAATAAGGGACTCAAGAAGCCGGTGGTTGTCGCGCTGATGGAGGCCAATAGAGGGCTCATCGAGGATGTAGAGTACACCGACTAGACCTGAACCGATCTGGGTGGCCAGACGAATCCGCTGGGCTTCACCGCCAGAGAGGGTGGCTGAGGTGCGATTGAGGGTCAAATAGTCAAGCCCCACACTGAGAAGGAAAGTGAGTCTCTCTCTGATCTCTTTGAGGATCTGGTGGGCAATTAGACCCTCTCTTTGGGTTAACTGTAGGTTACTGAAGAAGGTGAAGGCATCCTTTATCGAGAGTTCACAGATATCGAAGATGGATCTACCTTGAATGAAGACGTTCAGGCTCTCCTTCCTGAGCCGGGCACCCCTACATTCTGAACAGAGGATAGTGGCCATATACTCCTCGATCGACTCCCGGATATCTTCTGATTTGGTTGTCTTATACCACCGCTGGAGTGTAGGAATTGCCCCTTCAAATCCTCCAAAGTACCCTTCTCTTCCATATCGGGTACGGCGGTAGTAACCGGAACCCGTGCCATAGAGAAGAATCTTCTTGTGCTCTTGTTTGAGTTCTCCAAAAGGACGCCAGAGGTCAATATCATGTTCCTCTCTAAGCCTTTCGAGCTTCCTCTGAAGCCCCGAGGGTGGTACCCCCCAAGGTCTAATCGCCCCCTCATAAACACTCTTTGAAGGGTCGGGGACAACTCGATCTGGATCGATCTCCATGCGGGTTCCAAGTCCAGTGCAGCTTGGACAGGCGCCATAGGGTGAATTGAAGGAGAACATCCGAGGAGAGAGTTCCTCAAAACTTATCCCACAGTGGATACAGGCAAACTGTTCTGAGAAGAGAAGGTTCTCTCCCTCCTCTAAGGCGATAATGACTATCCCTGATCCTAATCTAAGGGCTGTCTCTAAGGAATCAGTTAGCCTCGATCGTTCCTTCTTTCCCGTTTTTAATCGATCGATAACAGCCTCAATGGAGTGCTTCTTGTTCTTATCAAGATGGAACTCTTGGTCCACCTCGAAGATCTTACCATCCACCCGAACCCGGATATAGCCCTCTTTGCGGATCTGGTCGAATAGCTTTTGGTATTCGCCCTTGCGACCGCGAACAAGGGGCGCTAGGACATTAATCCTTGTTCCTGCAGGTAGTTCTTCTATCTGATCGAGGATACTATCAACACTCTGACGGGTAATGGGTCGGTGGCACTCGTAACAGTGGGGTTGGCCAATGCGGGCAAAGAGGAGGCGGAAATAGTCGTATATCTCGGTTATAGTCCCCACAGTTGAACGGGGGTTCCTGGAGGTTGTTCGCTGCTCGATGGCAATGGCTGGTGAGAGACCTCCAATGTAGTCGACATCAGGTTTCTCCATCTGGCCGAGAAACTGCCGGGCATAGGCTGAGAGCGACTCCACATAGCGGCGTTGGCCCTCAGCGTAGATGGTGTCAAAGGCCAAAGATGATTTCCCTGAGCCGGAGAGGCCAGTGACAACCACCATCTTATTCCTGGGAATCTCAAGATCGACATTCTTCAGGTTGTGCTCCCGGGCTCCTCTAATGACAATCTTCTCTTCGGACATAACCCCTTAGCTAAGCAGGATGCAACCTGCTCCTTCTATTAGAATGAAGATGATTCTATTCTCCTTGTTAAGGTCCGCCTATAATCTATCATATTCATACCCATTGCGTCAATAGAATTAGGGTATAGGGTTTTCTGCGATAAAGTCTTTAGTCCTTGACTTGGTTTTAGTTTTCTGTTATACTGATAACAAATAAAAATTGGATATTTCGAAGGCGAGATAATCCTTGAAAATTCTGCCAAAAACAGACAGGACAATCAAGAAAGACTGGAAATAGCGGGAGGAAGGTATGCAGCGGATCATGTGCCGGGCCAAGATCCATCAGGCCAAGGTTACAGAGGTCAATCTCAAATATATAGGTAGTCTCTCTGTAGATGGAGGGCTTCTTAAGGTCGCAAACATAGAAGAATATGAACGGGTTCAGGTATTAAATCTTCAGAATGGTGAACGGTTTGAAACCTATGTGATGAAAGCACCACCTGGCTCAGGCACCATCTGTCTTAATGGAGCTGCCGCCAGGCTTGGTCATGTAGGTGATGAGCTGATCATTATTGCCTATAGCTTAGTGGAAGAGGAGAAAGTTAAAGGATTCAAGCCTAAGATCGTGTTTGTGGATGAGAAGAACCAAATCGTAAGGACCTGAGAATGATAATCAGGGGGTTCCTCGAGACCTCACTTTTAGACTTTGAAGGCAAAGTATCCTCTGTCCTCTTCGTCGGTGGGTGTAACTTTCGATGCCCCTACTGCCAGAATCGAGGATTAGTCCTCAATCCCGAAAGATATGAGCCAATCCCCCAGGAAGATATAGACAGCTACCTAAGAACCCATAAGGATTTTATTGAAGGGATATGCCTCACTGGTGGGGAGCCCTGTCTTTGCGAAGATATCGAAGGGTTCTTTAGACATTTTAAAGAGATGGGGCTTTCGGTCAAACTTGATACTAATGGTAGCTGTCCAAAGGTCCTTAGAAGACTCATTGAGGTAGGAGTAGTCGACTACATCGCTATGGACATCAAGGCTCCCCTAAACTTTGAAAGCTACTCAAGCTCCATCGGGGTTAAGAGTAGAGGGCTGTTTGAGGGAGTGAGGGAGAGCATCAAGATCCTTATGACTAGTCCTATAGACTATGAATTTAGAACGACTGTTGTTCCTACCCTTCACACCAGTAAAGACATAGAAGAGATTGCCCAATCAATCAGGGGTGCCAAGAGGTTCATCCTTCAGAATTTTCAGGCCACTGAGACCATCGATCCGGCTTATAGTCGAGTTACCCCATATACCTTTAAAGAGATAGAAGAGATGGCAAAAGGGATCCGGGATTATGTCGAGGAGTCAAAAGCAAGAGGAAAGTAAGAAGTGAAAAAAGATGCCTCTTTTTGGAAACTCCTGATTTTGGCTCTTATTGTTGGCTTAGGATCCTCCCTCCTCTTTAGAGTCATCGAGGGAAGAGATAGCCACCTTAAGGAACTTCCCCTTACCTCCCTTTATCCGGTTAAGGTCTTCATTGAACCTACCGAGGGAAGAACTCCGGTCATCGAGGCCATAAGATCGGCTAAAGAGTCGATCGAGCTCATGTGCTACCTCTTCTCAGATGGTATCGTCATAGAGGAATTGACCGAAGCTTGTCGCCGAGGGGTTAGGGTCCGGACCATACTTGAGCGTAAACCCTATGGAGATAGCCCAGTCAATTACCAAACAAAAAGGGTTTTAGAGTCAGCTGGGGCTCATGTCAAATGGGCCAATCCAGAATTTGCTCTTACTCATGCCAAGACTATGATTGTCGATGGAAATAAGGCCCTAATTATGAGTCTCAATCTCTGCAAATCGGCTTTTAAGAAAAACCGTGAACATGGGGTAATCGTAGAAGATCCAAAGATAGTGGCTGAGATAAGACGGATCTTTGAGGCCGATTGGAGAAGGCAAATGTATGAACCCAGGGAACCGAATTTAGTGGTTAGCCCTGAAAACTCCCGGAGAAAAACTCTAATGCTCATCACTAAAGCCAAAAATAGGATCTGGCTCCAGCAGCTTATCCTTGAGGATGAGAAGATAAAGGAAGCCTTACTTGAGGCAGCTAAAAGGGGGATTGAGCTGAAGATACTCCTCGCTAACCCCACAAGGATAGAGAGAAACCTTGGGGTCAGAGAATATTTAAAAGAGTCTGGAGCAGAGGTAAGATTTATGTACCGGCCACATCTCCATACCAAATTTATCGATGTTGATGGCCAGGTCTGTTTTATTGGGTCTCAGAATCTCTCAAGTCAGAGCCTTGATCTAAACCGAGAGATAGGAATCCTCCTTACTGACAAGGACTCCATTTCAAGATTAGAAGAGACCTTTTTAATAGATTGGAAGAGAGCCAGATAGACAGAAAATGAACACCTTAGATATTCGGCTCTATGGGGATCCGATATTGAGGAGGAAATGCCTACCTGTTAAGAAGATAGATACTATAACTGAGTTGGTCTCTAAGATGATAGAGATCATGTATCTCCATAAGGGTGTAGGGTTAGCAGCGCCTCAGGTGGGGATGGCCAAAAGGGTTATTGTGGTTGATACTAGCGAAGAACGAAATAGCCTTATCATCCTCATCAATCCTGAAATAATTAATCAAGAAGGGGAAGAGATAGCTATAGAGGGTTGTCTCTCCCTTCCTGGAATCTCTGCAGAGGTCTCTCGCTCAAAGAAGGTAAGGGTTAAAGGGCTTAGCTTTAAGGGCCAGGAAGTTCAGATGGAGGGGGAAGGACTTCTTGCCCGAGCTTTCCTGCATGAGATTGATCATCTAGACGGTATCTTATTCATCGACCGAATCAGTAAGGAGAAGAAAA
>DNCN01000043.1 GCA_003485015.1 bacterium | reverse complement strand
CTGTTGAAATTTAAATACCCCCTTCCCCACAAGGTGGGGATACCCCATCCCCCATCCTGATATCCTCCGAATGAGTACAATTGGTCTGGTTATTTTATTTGACCACACAAAAATGATCATGATATCATAGAAGATGCTATAGTTAGGATAATGGAGAATACAGTACGAAGATGCATTACATCATTTATTTATTATGTTAAGAGGGGTGTTCAAGGAGTGATATTTTCATATTGAGGAAGATTACCAGTTGCGGGGGTTGTTTAGACGTTGTTTAATTCGCAAAAGTTTGGTATCAAAGATTCTAATTTTCTAAGAAAGGGTTGTATGCTCACCACGAAATTTTGGAGAAGAGCCAAAAAACAAACCGGAAATTTGGCCAAAAAACTGGGTTTTTCTGATGAAATTTCTATAACCTATATGCTTCTGTAGGTTTTTCCTAGGTTTTTCAGGAGTTCATAGGAGGAGGTTATATGAGAATGGATAGATTATCTAAGGTCATTATTCTATCCTGTTGTATTTTCTCGTGTTTATTCTTTTGTGTTTCTCTATGTTGGGCATGGGGATGGGGGTACAGTGGACAAAACCCATCCCTCTATCGCTTAAAGATAGGAAATACTTATTCACTTAAGGAACGTTTTCCCCATTGGCCAGGAATCAGATGCCGCCAGATGACAGACTTAAGGTTCGAGATAATAAAGCCAGAAGAGAGAGAAGAGGCCCAGTCACCACTCCATAAATGTGAACCTATTCCTTCACCAAATTGGATAGATTTAGAAGAGAGTTATTACTCGGAGGTTAAACCTAACGAAGAGATCTCTCCAAATATTACAATTAGAATCCCTGATGATGCCCGATATCAAGGAAAATCATATTGGGCGAAGTTGAAAGCTTTTAAGATCGTAAATGGCAAAGAGGTAGATGAGCGTGAATGGGAGATTTACATCCATATCTCCTGTGATCCTAAGGAGATACTACCTATTTACCAAGAGGGGAATAGGATTCTAAAAGAGGCAGAAAGGTTTAAAAAGGCTCACGAATACAGTGATGCGATCGAAAGATTCAATGAATATCTGGCCTTTTATAGAAAGAATGAGAAGAAAATAAAGTCTGTGAGGTATGCAATACTCCCGGAGGAGGTAAAGCCCCTTTTTCCCCTCTTAGAATCCGATGAGATCGAAGCAGAGATAGAGAAATGCAAAGAGCTTTCATTGATCCCCAAATCGGCTTGGAATGAGGTTGAAAGAGAAGGTTTCTCCGAGGCATTGTTTGAGGCATATATAAAATTCTTAGGAATTGATGGATACAGATCTCCACACTATTATGAATACGAAGAGATTTATAGATTTGATTCTTTCAAAGGACCTCAATTTATTTCTGCCTTACTGAAGAGAACAAAAGAGACCAATAATCCGGTCCTCAAATACCGATTGATAGAAAAATTGGGAGATGTTGGAGATGAATCTGCGGTAGAATTCTTAAGAGAGATCGTTAAAGATAAAGAGAGTCCTGCCCCAGTGCGGTGGTATGCGGTAGAGGCACTCGGCAAATTAAAGGACAAAGGGAGTGTAGATCTTTTGACCGCAGCATTATATGATGAGATTATTGGAGTTAGATTACATGCAGCAAGAGCATTAGGAGAAATAGGAGATGAATCTGCGCTACCCGCCCTCAGAGAGGCACTTACCAATATAAAAGATGCTGCCTTAATTCGATATATAAACAAAGCTATATCTGAAATAACTGGTGAGGACTTTGAATACATTAACTATGGGTTAAGGATTTCACTAAGGATACCCACAGATTGGGAGGTATCTTGGTTCCCATGGGAGGAAAATCAGATATATATAGAGATTAAGGGCCCTGAGGTGAGTGGTACTTATGCCAACATGCGTATACGAAAGGAGAAAAGAGTGTGTTTAATAGAAGAAGTAAGAGAACTCCGGAGAAAAGAAGAGCATGAACCAACTTTTAATATCCCCTACCCAATAGGAGAAGAAGTTAAAATCAATGAATTATGGGGAGTGAGAAGTTTTCGCGTTAGGGAAGCTGGTCAAAGATGGAAATTCAAAAATTTTAAAGAAATGGGTGTAATCTTGTTTTTAGACGGTGAGCAATACTTCATAGAGTGCTCCGCCCCAGAAGAAGCATTTGAGGATCTCCTTCCCCAATTTGAAAAGATTATAGAGACCTTCAAGCCAATTAATATTGAAGATGTTAGCATATTAGAATCAGTATCAATCGACGCCACTAGAAGATGGAGAGAATGGTTGAATCAGAGGTTTAAAAGTATAAGCGAGACGCAATTAATCCATAAGGAACGATTAGAAGATAAATTGAAGAAATTGGTGGGTAAGGATAGATCCCAGTTTTTTAGCGACATAAATAATGATGGAAAGATTGAGGCTCTTATTGTCTGTCCAGGTACTCGCCCCAAATGGGCCCCGGAAATCCAGATGATTTCTGCATTAATCATAATGGGTTACGAAGAGGAGAAACAAGATTGGGAAGAATTAGTCAGGTTAGACGAAGATGGCTTCTTCATCAAAGGGGAGAGGATACCCTATATTTTGGCAGGAGAGGAGTATCAGTTTACATTAGGAATCGATAAGAATAGGAATTTATATCTTGGGTTTATGGTAGGGGGGCCATCGTCTGATGAAGGAGTAATCCATTGGAAACCCTTCAAAAAGACATACTGTGATGATGTAGCAGGTAGTGGGTGCGATGATTTTTAACCCCCACTATGTCCTATTTTGGAGTGGTGTTTGCACATGGAGGAGAAATTCCCTCTCCCAAGGTAGAATGTGATCCAAATTTTATCTTCTCTCCATTAAGGTTGGTAAAAAGTTGTAAAATTGAATCTCTAGGAGTCAAATGAGCACATCTTTCCCTCAAGAAGTTATCTTGTCTTCGGTGACCAACCAGATTAGAGAGAAGTCTTTATGTCAAGCTGCCTTCTTATATGGCAAAAGACATACAGGTTTTACCGCAAAAGCAAGGCTAAAGCCAGGTGTCTTATGCCCATTCTCTCTGAGTTTATAACCCTGATGGATAACACTTTGAAGTTATAGTAGTAAAGGAGGCCATCTAAATCCCTTTGAAGTTCTTCTAGACTGTGTGATATACTTTCTTGACTTGAGGTTACCTGGTAGAACTCATCAAGAAAGAGATCTTGTTGAACCTCTCTACATAGCCGTTTGTCCAGGGATGCTGGGGCACCCATGAAATGGGTCGTTGGTGAAGGCTTGTCTAATCTTGTTTCTCTTACAGGCATCATGGAACTTATGCCTTTCACCAGGGTGCTTGAGGTGGTAAACTCCTTACCATTATCCTCTAAGAGTCGATGAATATTCACCCAACTACTCATAGGGAGGAGGTAGTTCTCTAAGAAAAGTCAATGGCACTATTCTTTTGTCTTATCA
>DNCN01000155.1 GCA_003485015.1 bacterium | reverse complement strand
AACTTGGTTGATTATTGCCTATTAACATCAAAGGCAATCCCCTCAATCTTTAAATACTGACCGTTGAGTTGAGCCTTAGCACCAAGGATTTCCTCAACCAGCCAGAGGTTTGAACGGATATGGTCAGTCTGGTAGGGAATGATATATTCCGAGGCACCTTCGGCCAGGGCAGCAAAGATGATCAATTGATCAGCCAAGTATCGATCAACCGTAGCCCCTTTCTCTATGTCCTCAAGGAGTGCTTTGGTAACATAGTCCCCAATCTTCTCAGCACTCCGACCAATCTTTCCGGCCTGATCCATCCCCAAAAGCAAGCCAGTTGTGGTACTAGCTAGAAGAAAGAAGGCCGCACCCTTTTGGAGTGAAGTCTCATCCTCCTTCAACTCTACTATAACCTGGCAACCTTTCTTCTTGAGGGCCTTTTGGCAGGCAGCCACCATCCGTTCATTCACCCGTTGGGCCTTAAGATGTGAAGAGAGGGCTATCCCTCTGAACTCCTCTATCTCCCCTTGGTCAATCAGTCTGATCGACTGCAACTTCCCCTTTACCGGTTTAATCTCAACTTCAAGGATACCTCCACCGCTAGGGACGTAACCAGGTCTTACCATCTTAAGCTCAGCACAAAGACCCATCCTAAATAGGGTACAGAGGAGAACATACTCCATATGGAAGGCAGTGGGTGCAAAATCCTGAAATAGCCCTCCTGAGAGCTTCAGTCGGATAGTATCTTCGGCAAAACAGGCTAAAGGTAGAAAGGTTAGAAGGAGCATCGTAGTTGAACCGGCCGTGCCGATATCGAAAGAATATTCGCCTCCCTTTATTGAAGGGCCTGGATAGAAGACGAGTTCGCTCGAACCAATCTCGGCCCCAGAGACTACGCCATCGGTTAAATCCCGACAGGCTAGAACTGATCTCAGATGCTGTGGCCTAAGACCCGGCTTTCTCCGCTTAGCCCTGATATTTCTGATGTGAAGTTCCTTCCTCAAGAGAGCTGCAAGTGAGACAGCATACCTCAAAATAGTCCCAGAGCCAGAGTATCTTGAGCCGTCAATCTCAATCATTCATTACCCTAAAAGATAGCTCCCTGATCTTGTCTGATAGCGCACTACCGATATGCCCTTTATTGACAAGTTCCTCAAAGATCTCCTCATCGATCAATCTCTTTGAGCCATCCTTTGTTTCGACTATATCGAGTTCAAGATCTACATATCTGATTGAGGAAGGATAAAACTCCACTGGTGTATTAAAATTATAGAGCCTCCCCTTAAGTTCCTTCTTCTTTGAATAGTAAGTATGGATGAGACCGAAGAAAGCCTCTTTCGTCAAAGTGATACAGAAGTCGTCTTCATCGATAGGAAGATCAAGGCCATCATAGGTCCCTCCACCTTTAAACCTTCGCAGGAGCTTTAAGGTCTTATCCGAGGGGTTAAATTCGATTATCCTGCCCCGACCTAAAAACAATCTCTGTCCTCCAATCTTGATATGTTCGATTCCCAGTTCTACTCCAGGCTGATAATCGCTATATATTAGGTCTTCCAGTTCACTCCCCTTCATTGGTCCTTCCTCCACCCAGTCCACTTCGCTACCAGCAATGATGCGGAGTCTATGGTGATTCCCAATAGTTGGGAGAACCTTACTCCTTATTGAATCAAGTTTTAATTTGGAAAGATAAGGAAATTCAACCTCCCAAACCCCCTCCTTTTCTCTAACAATAAGATCAAAGAGCCCCTCTCTTAGAATCCCAATCGCCTCCCTTGCCCTATCTCCTTCAACAATCACACCCTGTTTATCCCGCCTATCTCTTACCTTAAGAAGGGATGAAGGAGGGTCTTCCTCTTTTAAATTGAATCTTCGGGTAATCTTCTCTGAAGGTTCGACGATTACAAGTCCTGCCTCCTTAAAGATCGAGGTTAAGGCCGTAGAGTATATGCCCCTTATCCTGACTCCCAGCTTCTCCAAGTTCCCTTTACTCCCTTCCCACTCTCCCACAATTACTTTTGTTCGGGCCTAATTTTATTTAATCTACGGAATAATTGCAACATAAAATTGCATTGACTAAATATCTTGTTTATGTGATAATTAAAAGATGCGGATATATAAAAAGATCACTCCATTTTAAGATATTTGAAAGAGTACGTCTGTCAATATTTAGAGAGAAGAGTACAGTGGTTATTGATAGAAAGATGAGGATGGTTCTGGAAAAAAGACTCTTTGCCCTCCTCCTTCTCATCCTCTTTTACCCCTCGTTAACCCATGGGTCTGAAGCTGAGAAGTTTATCCTCGATAATGGCATAGTCGTCATCCTTAAGGAAAGACCCACTGCCCCGGTGGTCAGTCTCCAGGCTTGGGTCAAGGCTGGAAGTACCACTGAAGTCGAGTATCTGGGTAGTGGTATTTCTCACTTTGTTGAGCATATGTTCTTTAAAGGAACCCAAAGAAGGAGTGGAGGTCAGATTGCCCAAGAGGTAGCAAGTTGCGGTGGGGTGATCCATGGCTATACCTCCCATAACCGGACGGTCTACACCATTACCCTACCCTCTCAACACTTTGACGCGGGGCTTGATCTTTTGGCTGATAGCCTGATGAACCCATCCTTTGCTTCCGAAGAGCTTGAAAAGGAACGTGAGGTTATCCTCAGGGAGATCAGTATGAATAACGATCAACCCGCAAATGTCCTTAATAGACTATTCTGGGAAACTGCCTTTCAAGAACACCCTTACCGGCATCCAGTCATTGGCTACCAAAGTCAGTTCGTCAAGCTCACTCGCGAAGACCTTATAAACTACCACCGGCGGATGTATGTACCTGGTAATATCCTCCTTATTGCTGCTGGAGATCTCAAGAAAGAAGAAGCTCTATTGAAGATTGAGGAGGCCTTTAAGGATTTTAAGAGATCCCCTCTTCCCCCTATCTATATCCCACCAGAACCAAAACAATTGGGGGAACGGAAGAGGATTAAGCCTTTTGATGTCTCACTGACCCATCTTCGCATGGGTTTCCATATCCCCCCAATTGAAAGTGAAGATGTCTATCCCTTAGATGTCCTGGCCGTCATCCTGGGTCAGGGCCGATCCTCAAGGCTCTACCGCCGGATCAAAGAAGAAAAGGGCTTAGTCTATTCCATCGATGCCTGGAGCTATACACCGAAATATGAGGGGATCTTCGGCATTGACGCCACGTTAGAGACAAAGTATTTGGAAGAAGCCCAGGCAGCTATTCTTGAGGAATTAAAGAGACTCAAGAGGGAGTATGTGGAGGATGAAGAGCTGGAGAAAGCCAAACGCACTATCACCAGCCATGAAATATTTCGCCAGGAGACCATCGAGGGTGAAGCGAAAACCTTGGCTTTAAATGAATTTGTTACCGGAAATATTCATTTTTCAGAGTTCTACATCTCCCAGATTTCGAGGGTAACGAAGGAAGACCTGCTTCGGGTAACTAATACCTATTTTACCAGATCCAACTTGATTACTGTCGCCCTCATCCCAGAAAGAGAAGAGAGAAAAAAACCAAGTATATCCATCCAGTCCCAACCCTTAGAGATTATCCGGAAAGCTTTTGATAATGGTCTCACTCTACTCCTTCGCAAAGACCCTACCCTACCAATAGTCTGCATCCGGGTCGTATTTAAGGGTGGTGTTCGGGTAGAGGATAAAAGGAATAATGGCATCTCAAATTTCACCAGGCGGATGCTTCTGAAAGGCACTACCTCAAGGACTGAGGAGGAGATTGCCCAGACCATTGAGGCTGTGGGCGGCTCAATCGAGACCTACGGCGGAAATAATAGCTTTGGAGTAACGATCAACCTTCTCAAAGATGAGCTTGAGCTTGGCTTAATGATCTTGAAGGATATCCTTCTCAATTCAAACTTCCCACAGGAGGCTATTGAAAAGGATCGAAAATTCATTCTGGCCCAGATCAAGGCAATTGATGATGACCCTTTTCGGGCCACTGAAAGGCAGCTCAAAGAGATGCTCTTCACTCTTCATCCTTATAAGTGGCCGGAGATTGGCCATAAGGAGAGTATTGAGGCTATCACGAGGGATGAACTCCTGGAATTCTATTACACTTACTGCCGTCCCGACAATATGGTCTTAAGCATCTTCGGCGATATCGAGATAGAAGAGACCACTCAAAAGATAAAAGAACTCTTCGATGAATTTAAACCCAAGCCTTTTCCTGAAAGCCTTATCCCAAAGGAACCTCCAATGAAAGAGATCCGCCATACTTTTATCAATCGGAAAAAAGAACAGACCATCGTTATGATCGGTTTCCATGGGATCGATGTCAAAGCCCCAGAGCGACATACCTTTGAAGTGATAACCTCTATTCTGTCTGGTCAGGATGGTCGGCTCTTTAAGAGCCTTCGGGAAGAGAATCCTCTCTCTTACTCTGTCGGCACATACTCCATTTTAGGATTGGATAGAGGAGCCTACATCTTTTACATAGGAACAGATCCCAAGTTAAAAGATGAAGCCATTGAGGGATTACTCAACGAGATAAAGAGGCTCAGAGATGAAGAGGTTATGGATGAAGAGCTTCAAAGGGCCAAACGGCAACTCATCGGAAATAGAGCGATCAGTCTTCAATCAAACTCATCCTTCAGTCTCTATGTTAGCCTGGATGAACTGTATGGACTTGGCTATGATAATTTTAAGGAATATGAAAACCGCATCAATAAAATCACCAAAGAGGATATCAGGCGCGTAGCCAATACCTACTTTAACCCCAACGGTTATGCCTTAGTCACCTTAGGCCCAGAAGAATAGAGAATTAATCCCAATGACCTAAATTTGTGAGAAAGACTTACAAATTTTTTTATATCAAGCCAAAGAGCTATCAATAGTGCGAAATAAGCAGAAAAAGATTGTAAGAACTCCCTAAGAGGTAAAGCTTAGAAGATAAAGATAATAGTCGGTGCTTTGGCTTAAGGTGAGGTAAGTTCCTGCATGCCAGATAAGGTATTAGAGGTAATCGATCTAAAGACTTATTTCTACCTTGAAGATCTGCTTGCCAGGGCCGTAGACGGAGTGGGTTTCCAGATAAATAAGGGTGAAATGTTGGGCCTTGTTGGCGAGAGTGGTTGTGGTAAATCGGTCACAGCCCTCTCTATTATGAGGCTCATCAACCCACCGGGTAGGATTGTTGGGGGAGAGATCAATTTCAAAGGAGTGAATCTTCTGACATTAAAGGAGAGTCAGATGCGCGCTATCCGAGGCAACCAGATTTCAATGATCTTTCAAGAACCTAAGGTCTCTCTTAATCCAGTCTTTACCATTGGGGCTCAAATAGAAGAAGCCATTAGGCTCCACCAGCATCTCAATAAACAAGAGACGAAAGAAGAAGCTATCCGGATATTGAAGAAGGTTGGTCTGCCTAATCCAGCAAAACGGCTGGAGGACTATCCTCATCAGTTCTCTGGCGGGATGTGTCAGCGGGTTATGATCGCTATGGCCCTTTCTTGCCACCCTTCACTTCTCATCGCCGATGAGCCTACTACAGCCCTGGATGTGACCGTGCAGGCTCAGATTCTGGAATTATTAAAAAAGCTTCAACAAGAGTTTGGCCTGGCTATTATCTTGATCACTCATGACTTAGGGGTAGTGGCTGAGACGTGTGATTGGGTGGTAGTGATGTATGCGGGCAGGATCGTCGAGTATGCTCCGGTGTTTAAAATCTTTCAAGAGCCGTATCACCCTTATACACAAGGACTCATTCAATCCATACCAAGGCTTGAACAAGGTTTAAAGAGGCTTTCAGCTATTGAAGGCGTAGTTCCTAACCTCCAGGATCTACCGCCAGGTTGTAGTTTTCACCCACGTTGCCCTTATGTATCCGAATCTTGTAAAAAATCTATGCCTCCAATAGAAGAGGTCTCTTTGAATCATTGGGTAAGATGCCTTAAGATAGCCCAATAGCATGTGGACAATCTTTAGACTAGGTGATTAAAGCTAAAATATTGAGAGGGACTTCATATCCTAAATAAATTAAGGTATTATGGCGATTCAAGATCTACTCTGGGTAGAAAACTTAACAAAATATTTCCCTATCGAGAGAGGTCTCTTGAGAAGGAATGTTGGCCAGGTAAAGGCCGTCGAGGGAGTAAGTTTTGTCTTAAAGGAGGGTGAAACCCTGGGTCTTGTGGGTGAATCAGGTTGTGGCAAATCAACCTTAGCTAGGGTAATTCTACGTCTTCTGCCTCCAACAGATGGCAGTATCTTCTTTGAAGGCATAAATATACTTACCCTAAAGTCTGGCGAGATGCAGAGATTAAGAAAGAGATTGCAGATTATCTTTCAGGACCCATACGGTTCCCTAAATCCACGTCACACCATTGAATCTATCGTCGGTGAACCTTTAAGCATTCATAAACTGGCCAAAGGGAAGGAACGTAAAGACTGTATTGTGGAGCTTTTAAGGTTGGTTGGACTTGAAGAGAGCTCTCTTGTTCGTTATCCTCACGAATTCAGTGGCGGCCAACGTCAACGGATCGGGATTGCCCGGGCATTGGCCACTCGTCCTAAATTTATCGTGGCCGATGAACCTGTCTCTTCTTTAGATGTCTCTATCGCTGCCCAGATCATCAATCTCCTCAAAGACCTTCAGGAGAGATTAAAGTTGAGCTATCTTTTTATCTCTCACGATTTAAGGGCAGTAAAACACATCAGTGATCGGGTAGCAGTCATGTATCTGGGCAAGATCGTAGAATTGGCCAAAAAAGAAGAGATTTATGCTCTACCTAAACATCCTTATACTAAAGCCCTGCTTGAGGCCATTCCCACCCTCGATCCAGTGATAAAACGAAGACGGTTCATCCTTTCAGGTGACCTCCCTGATCCGGCTGATCCCCCTCCAGGTTGCCCCTTTCATCCCCGCTGTAAAGAAGTTAAGTCACATTGTAAAGAAATTAAACCCTCCTTAAGGGAGATCTCCTTAGACCATCTTGTTGCCTGCCATGGGGTGGTATAAAAAATAGAAGATCTTGTGGGTCGTGAGAGAATCGAACTCTCGACCTTGGGATTAAGAGTCCCCTGCTCTGCCTGTCTGAGCTAACGACCCCTGGTTTATTCCAGTCAAG
>DNCN01000194.1 GCA_003485015.1 bacterium | reverse complement strand
CCCCTTGGAGAACAGGATGTTTATTGGAATTTTCTTTGCTGACACGGATGTCAGCGGGGGTAACAGCGAACGTAGTGAGCGTCATAGGGGGGTGAAACCCCCCTTGAAGAACAGGACGTTCCGAAGGGGGCGACAGGTTTCGACGGGGATAGACAGGATATGAGCAGCATTCCGAGGTGCCGCCAGGCCTCGTAAAACAGGCGGAAAACATATAACTGCCAACACTTTGGCATTAGCTGCTTAAACAGTAGCACACCCTTTCTAATCTTGCTTGGGTGATAGAAAGGGTGCCGGTTACCAGGCTGGCTCCTCAACCTTTGTCCTGGGAAGAGGAGTAAGATTAAAGGGACTGGTCCTTTAGGGATCCTGTTTATGGGAGCCATAAAGGACGAGATTCAAAACATAAACTAAGGATGTAGATACTCATATCTCGGTATCTTCGGACGTGGGTTCGATTCCCACCGCCTCCACTATCTTTATCAAAGGTAGCGAAAAGTTCAGTCTCTACCAACCGAAGGGAAAATTGATGAATAGAGGGGGTGAGTAAAAAAAATAGGTTAGATTGAAACACAGGACAGGTGGTCTACTCTTTACCTTCGGCAAAGGTTAGTGCAGAACAGAAGATGGATGATCTGACTTCTGTTTTTTTAATATCTTCGAACTACTCTCTATATCCATTTATACTTAAAGGATTTCTTTAAGAACAATGATTGAGGCAGTCATCTTTGATATGGATGGTTTGATGGTCGATACTGAATCTTTCTACACCCAAGCTATAACCGAAGTAGCCAATAAGCGCGGTAGAGAATTCACCTTGAAACTAAAACAGGAGATGATGGGACGACAGGGGATTGAGAGTATGACTATATTTAAGGAGCAATTAGAACTTGAAGAGACTCCTCTTGAGCTCCTTGAAGAGAGGAGCAAGATCTTTGGAGGACTTCTCAATGCATCGAGGATAGAGCCACTACCTGGGCTTTTAAAGTTATTAGACGAACTTAGGAAAGAAGGGATAAGGCGGGCTATTGCCTCCTCTTCAAAGCGCTGCTGGATTGAGATAATTGTCTCAAGATTCGGACTTGATGGCGAGTTTGAGGTAATCGTCTCTGGTGATGATGTTAGGTATGGAAAGCCAGATCCTGAGATCTACCTTTTGACTGCTCGAAGACTAGGCCTCTCTCCAGAGAATTGTCTTGTCCTTGAGGATGCACCAGTAGGAGTGATAGCTGCTAAGAAAGCGGGGATGTATTGCATTGTCTGCCCTAATCAATTTAGCCAGGGGCTGGACTTCTCCTTGGCCGATACTGTAGTTAACAGCTTAGAAGATGTCACCTTGAACCTAATAACCAATCTTACTGAGTCTTAATCTGGGGTGCAGAGTTTATGATTGAGAAGACGATCGGAAGTACTCGACTCGTCCTTAAGCAGGGTGATATTACCAAGGAGGAGGTTGATGCCATCGTCAATGCAGCTAACCCTTCTTTGATGGGTGGTGGAGGAGTTGATGGTGCTATCCACCGTGCGGGTGGCCCAGCCATCGTAGAGGAGTGTAAAAAGATCGCTGCTCAAATAGGTAGACTCCCTACTGGGCAAGCGGTGATCACTACCGGTGGTAATCTTCTCGCTAAATATATCATCCATACCGTGGGCCCCATTTGGCATGGTGGATCAAACAAGTAACCAGAACTCCTTCGCAGCTGCTACGAGGAGAGCTTAAAGCTTGCTGTAGATAATGGATGCAAAGGGATAGCCTTCCCCTCCATCAGCACTGGTGTCTACGGCTATCCTGTTAACCTTGCCGCAACCGTAGCCCTTAAGGCTGTCATCGACTTCTTAGATCAAAGCCAATCCCTAAGAGAAGTCCGTTTTGTCCTCTTCGATGAGAATCCTTTCTCTACTTACTCTCAGGCATTAGAGGAAGTTATCTCTAAAGAAGGACCATAAAGGTCTCTACTCTCCGATTATCTTCACTAACACCCTCTTTCCCCTCTGTCCATCAAATTCTCCATAGAAGATCTGCTCCCAGGGACCAAAGTCTAGTCTCCCATTGGTTATAGCCACCACTACCTCTCTCCCCATCACCTGTCGTTTCAGGTGGGCATCTCCATTATCCTCCCCTGTGCGGTTGTGTCGATATTGAGAGATGGGTTGATGGGAGGCAAGTCTCTCTAACCACTCATCGTAATCTGCAATAAGTCCCCCTTCATCATCATTGATAAAGACACTGGCTGTAATATGCATCGCATTTACTAGGCACAGCCCTTCTTTAACCCCACTCTTTTCTACCAATTCCTCAATCTGGGGAGTTATATTGATGTATGCCCTCTTAGTCTCAGTGTTAAACCAGAGATACTCTGTGAGAGACTCCATCATCCACCCTCCTTATTGTAACCACCATACTTCAGACTCAAGTAAATCTACCATATAGTAAACTCAGTTGACAAACATTTTTGAAGCTCTAGCCAAAATTTCCAAGGCTTCGGTCTCCATATTTTCTATGAAAACTAATCTTTATCTATAAACTTGATGATAAAAAATATAAGTTAAAAGTAAGAAGTGAGAAGTAAAAAGTAGGAATGTTGATAATGGAGCTATTCCATTTTTCACTTTTAACTTTTCATTTCCAGCCGTAGGCTGGCTTGCAATCCCTTTATTCTTCAGGGCATCTTTTCAACAAATTATACCCAAATTTCCCCTCTCTTGCAACAAGATTTTAGACGTTTATAAAGTCCATAAAGAAAGAAGACACAATTACCC
>DNCN01000059.1 GCA_003485015.1 bacterium | reverse complement strand
CCAATCGAAACCCACGAACGGAACGATTTCCAGAAAGGATATGACCGTCTCTGACATCAACCACTTTATATTCCCGAACCTTCCGATCAAAGTAGAGACTACTTTTAATAGTTACTGCCTTACCCGTCAACTCTTCCTTAAGAAGCTTCAAATTCTCTTCTCGCAGTCTTTGAAACTCACTAAGCTCTGAGCTGTCTGTTTCTGCTTGAGAATTCATTCTTATCCTCTCCTTTACGGTTTCATCTCTTGTGACTCTCTATAGCTAAAGCCGTTTGAGAGGCCACAGCATAAATGGTCTTCTGATCAACTTCTCCAAAGGAGTCTCTCTCCAAGTTAACAACATTGATACCACCAATAACAGTTTCATTGAGGGTAAGAGGAAGAATAAATGAAGCCTTAACCTCTCTCTTCTCTCCCTTCAGCTCGATGTTATCACCTTTTATTACATCAACACTGAGCTCTTCTAATTTTACCTCTCGATGGGTCAAACTGTTTACCTCCTTAAGAAGATTTGATATCGTCTCATCAATGAGGGATGGATCTACATCGGCATTGACTTTGATTACTACTTTCCCTCCTTTACGAATCAAAAGGAGGATGGTGCCCAAATGAAAATCAACTACCTGGCTCAGATAGTCAAGGACTATCTGAGCTATCTCTCTAAAATCATGATGGTAACGGAGGTTCTCGCTCAGTCTGTATATTACACCCACTGCATAGGCCCAGTGATCACTCTCTTCCTTAGCCTCTTTCAAACTCTTAAGAAGTGCTCTATTCTCTCTAGTTAACATCTGTTTCCCCAGGGCATTTCTCAGGGTTGCCTTCAGTTCGTCAATATTTATTGGTTTCATAAGATAATCGGCTGCCCCATCACGTAAAGCCTCAATAGCTGATTTTAATGAAGCATAGGCAGTGATCATGATCACCTCTATATCAGGATCAATCTTCTTGGCTACCTCCAAGACACTCAAACCATCAATTCCTGGCATTCTTATGTCGGTAATGAGCACATCAAACTTCTCTTCTTTGATTATCTCTATGGCTTTGTAGCCATTAGCCACGGCCTGGACATCATATTTCATTTCTTTTAGGATCTGTTGAAGGATATCCCGGGTACCGATTTCATCATCAACAATCAGTATCTTAGCCTTTGGAGTCATCTTATTTCTCCCTTCATTTAATAGTTCTCTTCTAAAAATCATTTTACCTGGACATCAGAGGTATTTTCATAGGCAACCTAACAATAAAACTGGAACCCTTTCCTAATGTGCTTTCAGCTAGTATCTCTCCATTATGTCTCTTGATAATCTGATAGGAGACAGCCAATCCCAGTCCTGTGCCTTCTGCTCTAGTAGTAAAGAATGGCTCAAATAATCTGGGAAGATCGTTCTGAGGGATTCCTTGTCCTGTATCTTCAAAGACTATTTCTATAAACCCCTCTTTCTCTCCTTTTGATTCTCTACTCTTTATTCTCAGTATTCCTCCTTTGGGCATGGCTTGATAGGCATTAAGAACAATATTCAAAAAAACTTCCTGCAATTGACCCCTATCACCAACTACCTCAGGAAGGTTCTGAGCATACTCCTTGACAACCTCGATGTTAGACAGGGAAAATTCCTTACCCAGGAGTAGAAGGGTATCATCCAAAAGAGTATTTATCTCTATTGATCCAATTGAGTCTACTGGTCTTGAAAACCCAAGAAGACCTACAATAACCTTATCTGCTCTAGCAATCTCCCTTTCGATATGTTCTAGACTGAGATTGAGCTCTGGGTCTCTTCTTCCTATTTTACTCTTTAAGTAGTAAGCCGCTGAATTGATGACATTCAATGGATTCCTCAATTCATGAGCTATTCCTGCGGCCATTTGCCCAATGACAGCCAATTTTTCTGACTGAATCAATTGGTTCTGTGTCTCTCTCAATTCATCGCAGGTCTTTCTCAGCTCTTCCCTCCCCTTCTTAATTCCATCAGCTAAATGCCCGGAAATTAAGGCAATCCAATAGAAGAAGACAATTCTGACTACCAGGGAGACGATAACATAAGGAGGATTTTCATAAAGGCTTACCTCGAGGCCAAAGAATGGGATTCGGGGAATGACCTCAAAATACTCCAAGCCAACCAATCCTGAATAGAAGAGACTTGAAAGGGTAGCCATTAAGAAACTGGCTTTGGTGGATAGGATAATGGCTGCAGTCACAATGATAACTGGATAGATAAGCACACCAAACCAGCTGGCCAATCCTCCAGCTAAGTGCACACCAATAGTAATAGCTGCCAAATCGACAACCATTTGGAAGTAAGCAACGAAGAGAAGCCATTTTTTTTGTTTGACCAGAAAGTAGTAGATGGTATTTAAAAGATACTCTATCCACGGGATGAGACCATAAAAGAAACCCAATTGAATGGGTTCTGCTTGGCCTATCCGCAAGAATATGAGGTAAGGAAAGGTCACAATGACCCATCTTACCCTTATCATCCACAGTATCTCCTTTGCCAATCTTTCTTGATCTACATCTTCTACCATAACACTTACCCCTCTTTACTATTTATAATACCATAACTGAGCCCTGAAAGTCAATATCATTGTTTCTTCTTGACAATCTTTAAAAACTGTAATATATTTTCGCTGAAATGAAGAACAGATGGATTTTTAAATGGTTTTTCTTAATATTATCGATGAGTATCGTCTACCTTGTGTAGGCTGCCAAGGTAGAATAAAGGAGAAAGAGACATGCCAGATTTAGGCGGTAAGAAGGCTCTGATGATCATTGCTTCCAGCAATTTTCGTGATGAAGAGTATAACGAGCCAAGACGGATATTAGAGGGAGCTGGAGTTAAGATTACGGTTGCCTCTTCTTCTTTAGAGGTTGCCAAGGGGATGCTTGGAGGAAGTGCCAAGCCAGATATCTTGATCAGCCAAGTTGATGTTTCCGATTATGATGCCATACTCTTTATTGGTGGTTCTGGAGCAAGTGAATACTGGAATGATCCTACAACCCACACTATCGCCAAGGAGGCAGTAAAGCAAGGGAAGGTTCTGGGTGCTATTTGCATTGCACCAACAACCCTGGCTAATGCAGGTGTACTTACAGGTAAAAAGGTTACGGCCTTCTCATCAGAAGGGGCTAAATTGAGGTCTAAGGGGGCTAACTATACTGGTGCCGATGTGGAGATAGACGGAAGGATCATTACGGCTAGTGGCCCTGGGGCAGCAGTCAAATTCGGCCAAAAGATTGTCCAGGCCTTGACTGAATAGAATACCAAGATCCCTCTCTGAAGGGAGAATTATGCTGGAATTGCTCAGAAAGATAGGAGAATTGGCAGATGCCCATGGTTTTGAGGTCTATGCTGTAGGGGGATGTGTCCGGGATATGCTCATGGGAGAGACCACCAACGACCTGGATATCGTTGTCTCTAAGGATGCCCCAAAGATGGCAAGAATCTTTGCCAAAACCTATCATCTTAATAAACCAGTAGTCTATGAAAGGTTTGGCACAGCTATGGTTTGTGGCCTTGACGCAAAGATTGAGTTTACTACAGCTAGAAGTGAATCCTACTCGAGAGATTCAAGAAAACCAAGAGTCAAGCCCGCTCCTCTTCTTGAAGATTTGAAACGAAGAGACTTTACCATCAACGCTATAGCTATGACTGTAAACCAAGATAATTTTGGGGAGATCATCGACCCCTTCCAAGGGCAAAAGGATCTTAGGGCTAAACTCATCCGAACTCCTTTGGATCCTGACCTCACCTTCGATGATGACCCACTCCGAATGCTTCGGGCTGTGCGGTTCTTTGCCCAATTCAATTTCAGATTGGAAGAGAAGGCCAAAGAGGCTATTCAGAAGCACTGCCATCGGTTAAATGAGATTGTCTCAAAGGAGCGAATAAGAGATGAATTGACAAAGATCTTGACCTCTAAATGTCCCTCGATGTCAGTGCGGTTACTCGATGGGGTGGGATTACTTAAGGAGATTCTGCCTGAGATAAAGGTTATGCAGGGTATGGAACAGAATGGTAGATATCGCCATAAAGACCTCTATGAACATACTCTCATGGTGTTGGAGGGGATGGCTCCCTTGAGTCAAGATCTCTCCCTCAGGTGGGCTGCTCTCTTACATGATGTTGGAAAGCCAAAGACCAGAAGAATCTACCTTGAAAAGGGATACACCTTTTATGGACATGATCTATTAGGGGCAAAACTTACCTACCACATCCTGAAACGGTTGAAATACGATAACGCCCAGATTGACCGGGTAGTTGGCTTAGTAAAACACCATATGCGTCTTTCTTTGCTCGACGAGAATGTTACTGATCGGGCTTTACGACGTCTCATTCGAGAGATTGGTCCATTCCTTGATGACCTTTTTCTTCTGGCCAAGGCTGACCGCACAGGATATAGAATAACCTCGATGGCCGATCTTGA
>DNCN01000034.1 GCA_003485015.1 bacterium | reverse complement strand
CCCTCTCTATAAGCACCGACTCAAAAGGGGCTATCTTTCCGAGCCTATCTCTAACCATCTTCAGAAGACCAGATACGGCTTCCTCCTCTAAAAGCTCCTGGACCTCATTACCAATCTGGATATCTTCGAAGAAGAAGTCTATCATCTTGGCAAACTCATTAAATGTCTTCATCCTCGGTTGGTAGAGCCTGATGAGTCTCTTCAACCACTCTTCCCCCCGGATCTTGAGCTGAGTCTGATATCGCACAAGGTATGGTTTGATAACCTCGAAAAGTTGCCCAATCTCCTCCTTCATAATATACTGACCATTCATCCAGAGGAGTTTCTCTGGATCAAAGATGGCTGGATTTCTACTAACTCTCTCTAAGGAAAACTTTGAGGTCATCTCCTCAATGGTGAATATCTGCTGGGAGTCTGGGGTCCCCCAACCCAGAAGGGCCAGATAGTTGATTAAGGTCTGGGGAAGATAACCCTCTCTTTTATACTCTTCTAAAGAAGTGGCACCATGTCGTTTAGAGAGCCGTGTCCGATCAACCCCCCAGATCATCGGTAGATGAGCAAATTGAGGTGGTTTTGCCTCCAGAGCCTCATACAGGAGAAGCTGGCGGGGTGTGTTGGAGATATGATCATCTCCACGAATAATATGGGTTATTTCCATAGCGATGTCGTCAACCACGCAGGCAAAGTTGTAACTCGGATGCCCACTAGATTTAATTAAGATGAAGTCCCCTATTAAGGAATTGTCGAACTCCCTTCTTCCTCGAATAAAATCCTCCATCACTGTTATTCCATTAGGAGTTTTAAATCGGATGGTGTAACTCCGACCTTCATCTTCATATCTCTCTTTCTTCTGAGAGGAGAGATCCCGACAGGTTCTATCGTATACTGGATTCTTCCTCTCATCAAGCATTCGGCGGCGCCTCTCTTCCAACTCCTGAGGAGTGCAGTAACACTGATAGGCCTGGTCTTTGCTTAAGAGTCTTTCTGTGTATTCCTGATATATAGGTAATCGCTGAGATTGATAATATGGACCTTCATCCCAATTAAGACCGAGCCATACAAGACCATCCAGAATGACCTTTGTGTATCCCTCGCTTGAACGCTTGATGTCAGTATCCTCGATGCGGAGGATGAACTTGCCTTGATGGTGACGGGCAAAGAGCCAGTTGAAGAGAGCTGTCCGCACACCACCTATATGGAGATGCCCTGTGGGTGAGGGTGCAAATCTTACTCGAACCATCTAGCCTTCTTTTTCACTCTCACATCCAATCTCTAAATCTTTCTCTCTTTGCAAGATCTCCACAAATACCTTAACCACCTTGGGGCTAAGTTGGGTTCCCTGACTTTTTAGAAGTTCTGCTATGGCCGACTCTTTGCTTAATGCCGGCCGATATGGCCGGTTAGAGATCATAGCATCATAGGTATCCGCCGCTGAGACAATTTGGGTAGACAGATTTATCTTATCCACAGGTATCCTATCTGGGTATCCCTTACCATCAACACGTTCATGGTGATGGCGCACTATGCTCAACATCTCTTCGCCCTCAAAGACTGGTTTTAAAATGCCTTCGCCGAGACTTGGATGTTGCCGGATTATCTCCCACTCGGCTTCGGTAAGCCTCTCTTTTTTATTCAGTATCTCTTCAGGGACTCCTATCTTTCCAATATCGTGGAGTATCGCCACCTCTTTAAGTAGATCCGCTTCTTCTTGAGAGAAGCCCAAGGCCAAAGCAATCTTTCTAGAATGTTCAGCAACCCTCTCTGAATGGCCTCGAGTATACGAGTCTTTGGCCTCCAGAGTCAGAATCAGCGACCTAGCCGTCCGGTAAAAATAACTGTGTAATTCTCGCCTCGATCTCTCAAGGTTTGCGGCCATAATATTGAACGATTCGGCTAACTTAGCCACCTCATCGCCACCCTCTATCTTTATGCGATGTTTTAAATCCCCTTGGGAGATAAGATGAGTACCCTCAACCAACTCCTTTATTGCCCTGGTAATCCCACGAGAGATAAAGATGCTTAGAACACAAGAAGAGAGAATTCCCAGAAATAAAGCCAACATAAGTTTACCTATAAGTGTCTGTTGAATCTGATGGACATGGTCGGACATGAAGTCGACACCCAATATAGCCACCACCTGACCGGTTCTGTCCCGAATAGGGGCGTAGCCAGAAATAGTCATTCCCCAAGGATTTTTTATCAGCTTCTTATCCGCCGAAGGTTCACTAAGGCCCCTGAGCATTTCTGGATTTTGACTAGCATCATACTTATCCCCGGGGTAAGAAGCTACTCCTTTTTTTATCTCTTCGGAATCATATAGATCAGGATCTACGATAAACTGAAGAGTTGATGGTTCCTCTGTCTTAGCTAAGGTGTAAATATGCAGAATGCAAGGATTTGCTCTCCTGATCTCATTCAATTTATCAGCGATAACCTTAAATGCTGAGGTATCACTGCCTTCTTTGTTTAAAGGGACTTGCAAGAGTAGATCCCCATCAATCATCAACGCTGCCGTCTGGGCAATGCCTATCAACCTCTGGCGCAATTGGGATAGTTGGAGATTAAGGGTATAGCGGTAGACCGAAAGTATACTTATTGATAGCACCAAGAAGGCTGAAAAGATTAACGCTAGACCGATCTTCGTCCTAAGACTACATGAAGAAAAGAGTCTCTTCACCGTTATCTCCTGATTAATGCCGGAAATGCCTCACTCCAGTAAAGACCATCACCAGCCCATGCTCATTGACAGCTGTGATCGACTCTTCATCCCGGATAGACCCTCCTGGTTGGATGATCGCCTCCACTCCTGCTCTAGCTGCTTCATCGACCACATCCCTGAAAGGGAAGAAGGCATCAGAGGCTAGGACACTCCCTTTCGTCCGTTCCCCTGCCTTCATTACTGCCACTCGAAGGGCATCCACCCGACTCATCTGACCAGCTCCAATCCCAACCGTGGCCCCTTGCTTGGCTAAGACAATAGCGTTACTCTTGACAAATTTAGCTACCCTAAAGGCAAAGAGTAAACTCGACAACATCTCCCCTTCTGGCTCACGTCTGCTGGCCACCTTCAATTCATCTGGAGAGAGATCCTGGACATCTTGAGACTGTAAGAGCAATCCCCCAGATACACTTCTTGTATCCATCCCTCTCCTTATCCCTCGTGTGTAATCAGGTAGTTCCAAAAGCCGAAGATTCTTCTTTTCAGAAAAGATCTGCAAGGCAGATTCATCGAAACCAGGGGCAATAATCGCCTCAACAAAACCCTTGGCAATCTCTATAGCTACTGCCTCATCAACCACCCTATTCAACCCGATGACCCCACCAAAAGCCGAGACCGGATCACACTCGTAGGCTAGAAGAAAGGCCTCTTTTAAGTTCTTACCCAACCCGACTCCACAGGGATTATTATGCTTGATAATCACTACTGCAGGCTCTTCAAACTCCCTTACTAATTGGAAGCCAGCTTCAAGGTCAAGGATGTTATTGAAGGATAACTCCTTACCCTGGAGTCTTTTTGCAGAGGCAATGCCCCCCTCATCCAAAGCCACCCCTCGATAGAAGGAGGCTTGTTGATGGGGGTTCTCTCCATAGCGCAGATCCTGAATCTTCTCATAGGTTAAGACTAGGTGCTCCGGAAAGAAAAGGTCGCTCCTCTGGTTTAGATAACCCGCAATGATAGCATCATAACGGGCTGTATGGTTGAAGGCTTGGCGGGCCAATTCAAAGGAGTATTCCTCGGAAACACCCCCTTTATCTTGCAACTCTGAAAGGAGGGTTCCGTATTGGGAGGGATCTACCACTACTACTACGTATTTAAAGTTCTTGGCTGCAGAACGGATCATAGTCGGCCCACCGATGTCAATATTTTCGATAATCTCATCAAAACAAGAGGTCCGCTCTATAGTCTCTTTGAACGGATAAAGATTGACAACCACCAAGTCAATAGGCTCAATATTTTGGGACTTGAGTTGTTCAAAGTCTCCTGGATCTCGCCGGGCTAAGATACCTGCATGGATGCCAGGATGAAGGGTCTTTACTCGCCCACCCAACATCTCTGGAAACCCGGTCACCTCACTAACCTCTTTGGTCTTGATCCCTGCCTCTTTCAAGGATGCGGCTGTTCCCCCTGTAGAGATGATCTCTATTGCCATAGAGCTGAGTCCCTCGGCCAGGGAAATTAGATCCCTCTTATCTGAAACACTGATCAAAGCTCGTCTAATCTTGATCATAAATTAACCCCTTAAATTTGGTATATGTCCATCCCCAGAATCTTTAAGTTCACAGAATAGTCTGGATTTATAGAATCCCAGAGAGACATCTTTCTTTTTTAAGATACCATCCTTTCTAAGCTATGTCAATAAAAACTTGACAAGGGGACTCTTTGGTAGTTATATTGACAAGATATGAGTATAGATAGAGAGTGGCTTAAGAAGATTATCGGTGAAGCCTTGAGGGAGGATATCGGTAAAGGTGACGTAACTACCTCTTTAGTGATCGATAAAGGATGTTGGGCTAAAGCCGAGATCATCGTTCAAGAGAAGGGGATTCTGGCTGGTCTCGATGTGGCTAAAGAGGTCTTCTTAAGCCTCGATCCTGAAATTGAATTTAAAAAAGAGATCGAGGATGGCAAAGATCTCTTCCTATGGGAAGTCGTCGCCTCGTTAAAAGGCCGGATAAGTTCAATACTCACTGCCGAAAGGGTAGCCCTCAACTTCCTCTCGCGCCTTTCGGGTATTGCTACCTTAACTAGGGCATTTGTAGAGAAGGCCAAGAAATATAACGTGCTGATTCTCAATACCCGCAAAACCACACCACTCCTCCGCCCCTTAGAGAGGTACGCCGTCCGAGTGGGCGGTGGCCAAAACCATCGAGATGCCTTGGACAAGGGCATCCTCATCAAAGATAACCATCTAGTAGCTACAAATCTGACCAGGGCTATAGAAAAAGTCCGCCAGGAAAGACCTGAAGGGATGAAGGTTGAGGTAGAAACCCACAATATGGATCAGGTCAAAGAGGCCATCCGGGCTGCACCTGAGATCATCATGCTGGATAATATGAAAGGAGAGCAATTAAGAGAAGCGGTAGAGCTCATTCGTAAAGAGGCACCAGAAATTCTTATTGAGGTCTCAGGAGGGGTTACCTTAGAGAATGTAGAGGAGATAGTCAACTTGAAAGTAGATATGATCTCTGTAGGCAGTTTGACCCACTCGCCAAAATCACTGGACTTCAGTTTAGAGGTGAAAGAGTGTTTTTGCCTATAGATATTGGTAACTCCACTATCCTCTTGGGTGTCTATGATCAAAATCATCTCCTCCTTCATGGCCGCATCACTACTCAAAAAGAGAAGAACTCTTCCTTCTATGGTCCAGAACTCCTCAATATCCTCTCCCCCTTTCCTAAAGAGAAGATTGGGAAGATCAGACGGTGTCTTATCTCCTCGGTTGTCCCTCGACTTGATCCTGTCTTTAAAGAGTCCCTTGAGGAGTTTCTGGGCTTAACCCCCATCTTCCTCGACCCACTCAACTCCGGGATGCCCATTAAGACCCTCCATCCTCAAGAAGTCGGGGCTGATCGGATAGCCAATGCTGTAGCCGCTTACGAACTCTACAGTGGTCCGGTGGTGGTCGTCGATTTTGGGACAGCAACTACTTTCGACGTCATCTCAAAGGAGGGTGAGTATCTAGGTGGGCTCATTACTCCAGGTATCGAGACCTCAGCTCAGGCGATGTGGGAGAAGGCTGAAAAGCTCTATGCAGTGGAGATAACCAACCCTGAAAGTATCATTGGCCGGGACACGACCACTTGCATGCAGGCCGGTATCTTCTATGGAGCAGTGAGCCAGATGGAGGGAATTATCAGCAGGCTTAGGGAGAAGTTCGAGGAGAGGCTCAAGGTAGTTCTTACTGGTGGTCTATGCCACTTCATGGCACAAAACTCAAAGCTTATCGACGAGGTCAATCCCCTCCTTACTCTTGAAGGGCTGAGGATCATCTCTGAACGTATGGGATAAGCTATCCTTCCCCTTTTTAAAATTTAAAGAGATTCTTCTATCCTTTTAGCTATCCGATCCTTAGAGACAGCACCCACAATGGTCGCTATCTCTTTACCACCATTGAAGATCTTCAGCACGGGAATACTCTGAATGCCAAAAGACGCCGTGGTCACAGGGTTCTCATCCACATTGAGCTTGCCAACTTTTGCTCGACCCTCAAACTCTTCGGCCAACTCCTCAATGCTTGGTGCAATCATCTGGCAGGGGCCACACCAGGGCGCCCAGAAATCAACTAAGACCGGAAGGGATGATTTTACCACCTCTTCATCGAAATTGTCGTCAGTAAGATGTAAAGATCCCACGAACGTAAGTCCTCCTTCATCTCTCCAAAAACCGTAATTGCTCAACAAAAAACATTTTATAAAATAAGATGTGCTTTGTCAATCATTTACTCTATAGTCCATGACTATGTTGACTTAGTGGGTAGATTAGGGAACAATATAGGGTAAACTGGTCAGGTGGAGCACTAATTCATTTGACAAAATGTTGACAGTATGCTAAATTATTTTTGTTTAGTTTTGGTCTATTATGTCTCCTTTTGTGTCAACCATTTGGTGATGAAAGATTTAACTCCTGGATGGCCTAAGGAGCTTGGGCTAAATAAGAGCGGGAGTAACTCAGCGGTAGAGTGCAACCTTGCCAAGGTTGAAGTCGAGGGTTCGAACCCCTTCTCCCGCTCCATTACTTTCAATGATGGGATTCGAGTGGCGAATACCTCCGATAAAAGAGTTTATCTTGACAGAAAAGGAGGAATGTGGTATTATATCAATAAACATGTTATCCAACAAGAGAAAGATTTTTGCTAATTACCCAATTAGAAAGAAGGAGGATGAACTAGGATGAAGAAGTTGATTCGGCGGCTTATTGGAAAAGAAGAAGGACAAGGGATTGTAGAATATGGATTGATCCTTGGGCTGATCGCAGTGATTGTGGTAGCAGTCTTCATTGCTTTGGGACCACAGATCAAAAAACTCTTTACTGGTGCTGGTGAAGAAGGGCCTCCCCAACCCGAAGAGAAACAAGAAGAGATAATAGAGAACGCTACCTAAAAGAGTAAGTCCTAGAAAGATTTAGCTCGGTAAGTTATTATTAAGTCGTTTTTTAAACAGGCTTAGCGCAAAAAAGAGACCTGTAAGACCCTGCCCGGTTGGGAGGGTCTTATTTATTGCATAGATTTAAGGATTTTAGTAATTGTTTAGCCACAGATTAACACAGATTAGCACAGATAAAATGAGTTTAAAAAAAGATAATGAAAGATATTATGGGGGGAGCATTTGAAGTTTACAATGTTCTCGGCGTTGAATTGAAATGGGCTACTATCCAGTCCTATTACTCAATGTTTCATTCTGGCAGGGCATTGCTTTACGCTAAAGACTATCGGGAAAAGAGCCATTATTGTTTGATTGTGGGAATAAGAAACCTTTATGTTGAGAAGAGGCTTCTGCCTCTTCGTTTAGTTGAAGGGTTTAAAAAGGCAAAGACATTGCGAGAGAATGCTGATTATTATGACAATTGGTCTGAAGGAGGAGCTCAGGCTCTCTTAAAATTAGCAGAGGAATTCTTGAATAAGAGCACAGATATTATTGGGAAGAAATGAAAATGTCTGGTAAAGAACTTGACTTTATGAGGCTTGCAATTGATGAAGCAAGGAACTCTAAGCAAGAAAAAGGGAAGACACCTCTCTATGTTGGAGCAGTGGTAGTAAAGGATGGGGAAATTTTAGCTCAGGCTCATAGAGGAGAGATCTCCCAGGGAGAACATGCAGAATATACTGCTCTTGAAAGAAAATTACCACATAAAGATTTATCCGGCGCAACAATCTATACTACCCTTGAGCCTTGCACCACCCGCAATCATCCAAAGGTGCCCTGCGCAAAACGGATTGTCCAGAGAAGATTGGGCAGGGTGGTAATTGGTATATTAGACCCTAATCCAAATATTCGTGGGGAAGGTGTCTGGACCTTAACCGAAAATGAAGTAATTGTAGAACATGCCCCACATAAGCTACAAGAAGAAATTAGAAAACTTAATCAGGAGTTCATTGATGAACAGCGTAACATCAAATTAGAACCCGAAGTCTTGAAGAAAAGACCATGGATGGAGCAGAAGATAAATATTGCTGGTAGCCAGAATGTAACAATTATCCAGGCAGGTGGGGATGTTCATTATCACGAGGCTGAAAGAGACAAAAAAAGAAGTGAGATGAACATGATTGATGAAAGCATAGACCATCGTATTGAAGCGTTGTTGAATAAATGGCCAATATCTGGTGACAAAACCGAACGGACAAATAAGAAAAGTGAAGTTCTAAACTGGCTTAATAATTTTGAACCTTCTGAGATTGAGGATATGCTTCTTATTCTTGAGAATCTTGATGTTGTCTCTCAGTATAGGATTAACCAGTTATTGGAAGGCTTATCCGAAGAGCTCCAGAAGATATTTGGAAATTCCCTTTCAATGGTCAGAGTCTTTCCTCTGGGAGACTCTCCCAGTTCAAGCGGAGGGAACTATCTGTATAACCTTCGCAAAAAGTTGGGAATCAGTGAAGGTTGTTGTCCTTATAAACACTTTAACGAAATCGACCTGAGCGGCGTTAAGGCTTTAATCTTTATTGATGATATAATTGGTTCGGGAAACCAGGCAACAAGATTTGCTAAAAATAAACTATCTAACATAA
>DNCN01000158.1 GCA_003485015.1 bacterium | reverse complement strand
CGTGAAATTCTGGTTATCAGCGATGAGATCTATGCCGAATTGACCTATGAAGGGAAACATGTGCCCTTTGCCTCACTTGCTGGGATGAGGGATCGGACCATTCTCTTAAATGGCTTCTCCAAGGCATATGCTATGACGGGGTGGCGGATCGGTTATGCCGCAGGAAGTAGAGAGGTTATTGCCGCCATGACCAAGATCCATCAGTACACTATGCTCTGTGCACCAATTTTGGCCCAAATGGCCGCTATTGAAGCTATGCGCTCGGGCGAGAGTGCCATGCAAGAGATGGTCGAGGAGTATAATCGGAGACGTCGCTTGATAGTTAAAGGCTTAAACGAGATCGGCCTTGATTGTTTTACCCCCAAAGGTGCCTTTTATGCCTTCCCCTCGGTGAAAAAGACTGGCCTAAGTGAAGAGGAATTTACTGAAAGGCTCCTTTTGGAAGAAAAGGTGGCGGTCGTTCCCGGTATAGCCTTTGGTGAATCTGGAAGAGGATATATACGCTGTAGTTACGCTAACTCACTTGAGAATATCGAAGAGGCCCTCCTAAGAATGGACCGTTTTGTAAGGAGTCTATAGAATATGAATGAGAATATGAATGCTCTTTGGAAGATTGATCCTGAGATAGCCAAGGCCATCGAAGATGAGTTTCAGAGAGAAGAAGAGACCCTCAATCTCATCGCCTCCGAAAATTACGCCTCCCCTGCAGTCCTTGAAGCCCAAGGATCTCTCTTGACCAATAAGTATGCTGAAGGCTACCCTGGCGCCCGCTATTATGGCGGTTGTGAATTTGTTGATCGAGCTGAAGAGATAGCTATCTCGAGGGCTAAAGAACTATTTGGGTGTGAACACGTCAATGTTCAATCTCACTCAGGCACCCAGGCCAATATGGCGGTCTATCTAGCTATCCTTAAGCCAGGGGATAGAATCTTGGGGATGAATCTTTCTTGCGGAGGGCACCTCTCTCATGGAAGCAAGATCAACTTTTCTGGCTTTATCTTTGAGGCCATCAGTTATGGGGTTAATCGTCAAAGCCAAACTATAGACTTCGATGAATTATCGAGTTTAGCAGAAGAGTACAGGCCCAAGATGATCGTTGCTGGCGCCAGTGCCTATTCCAGAATAATCGATTTTAAAAGGTTTAGAGAGATAGCTGATAGCATCGGCGCATATTTAGTAGCCGATATTGCCCATATTGCTGGCCTTGTTGCCACGGGAATCCATCCCAGCCCCATTCCCTACGCCCATTTCACGACGACCACTACCCACAAGACCTTACGTGGACCCCGAGGGGGAATGATTATGTGTGGCAATGAATACGCTACCCTTATAGACAAGAAGGTCTTTCCTGGCAGTCAGGGTGGTCCACTGATGCACATTATTGCCGCTAAGGCGGTCTGCTTCAAGGAGGCCTTAGCTCCGGAATTTAAAGAATACCAATCTCAAGTGGTTAAGAACGCCAAAGCCTTGGCCGAAGAACTTATGGAGCTTGATTTTAATCTTGTTTCAGGTGGGACAGACAACCATCTTCTTCTTGTAGATATATCGAATAAAGGGATCACTGGACGGGAGGCTGAAGAAGCCCTCGGTAGAGCAGGTATCGTGGTCAATAAAAATGCTATCCCCTTTGACTCACGACCCCCAGCAGTTACTAGTGGTATTCGTCTCGGTACACCTGCGGTAACCACGCGAGGAATGAAGGAGGGGGAGATGTGCGAGATTGCCCATCTGATCGATCAGGTCCTCAAAGATATGGGTAATCAGGAGGTGATCTCTGAGGTGGCTTACCGGGTGAAAGAACTTTCTCGATCATTTCCTGTATACTAAGAATATTTCTCTTTCTTCACCCACCACATTCTCTCATAAACAAAAAGAGCTAGAAAAGAGAAGACCAGGTAGACCCTTAATCTCCTGGCCTTCTGAATCTCTAGCTATTCAGCTTTGTAATATTCTTAGGTAGAGATAGCTTTTTAGGCCTAACTAAAGGCCCATACTTTCCATTATCTTCTCAGCGCAAGCCTCGATGATATTAGGCTGGTTATAGAGGCCATTGTTGAGTCTCTCGCGGACAAGGCTTACTTTATCCTCACGGATATCTGGAGCAGCATTGATTGCCTCCCAAGCAAGCTGGATCTCCTTCTTCCGCTGGAGAGCGGCCTTCGCCTCAGAGGAGATAGCAAGTGTATCTTTTTGACTGACTACCTTCCTTGGTTGGGCTGGTTTAATCTCCGTAAGTTTTTGAATCTCCGGTGTTCTTGAAATAGATTGGACCATTAAACCATCACCTTCTTTGCCTCATTTACTCTCCCAGCTTTTCTTTTTAAAAGATATCATAAAACCTCTTTCTCTGTCAAGAATTTTTTCAAGGATTTCTCAAAGGGGAGGTCTTTTACCTGGAGGTCAGGATAAAACTACCAAGAAGATCAGGATGGTCAGCACGAAGAGGGCAGTCAAATCCCTCTCCTTGAAAGACGATTCCCTGAGTTGACTCCTCTGACCCATTCCTCTGAAACACCTCACTTCCATGCTTAGGGCGAGCTCCTCCGCCCGTCTGAAGGTGCCAGCAAAGAGGGGGAGAATAATAAAGAAAAGACTTCTGATTCTCCTCTTAATGGGGCCGGATCTAAACTCTATCCCTCGAGATCTCTGAATCTTGATGAGTCTTTCAGTCTCTGAGATCAAGGTAGGGATGAACCTTATGGCAATAGCCATGATGAGACTCAATTCACCCACCGGAATCCTAGTGAATCTAAGGGGTGAAAATATCCATCTGAACCCCTCAACCAACCTCAGAGGAGGAGTGGTTCCAGTAAAGATTATGCCCCCCAAGAACAAAGCCGTGAGTTGGAGAAAGATGGACACCCCCCGATAGAGACCTTCATAGGTGATGGAGAAACCAGAGAGGGAAGAGAGTGTTCTCCCTGGGGTAAAGAAGGAGTGGACCAGGATAGTGAAGAGAAGGATGAAGAGACCTCCCCTGAGTCCCCGCCAAATGAGACTAACTGGAAGCTTAGAAAGGAGAAGGACAGATCCAAGGAAGATGAAGAGGATCAAGATTCGACTTAGATCTCTGGCGGTGCAGATTAGGATAGCAAGAGTGACTATTCCCACTAACTTAGTTCGAGGATCCAGGCGATGAATGAGGGAGTCAAGGGGAAGGTACTGGCCCAGAGGTATGGATCTCATCCCTGAAGGGCCTCCAGCACCCCTTTAGAGATCTCTTCGGGATTTAAAGTCTTATACTTGATATTATACCCCTTCGCTTTGAATCCAGTCAAAAATCTTACGAGCCAAGGTGGTTCCATTCCCAGACGGATCAGAGTTTCTATCTCCTGAATAAAGAGATCTTGGGGTGGACCATCGCCGATGATCTTACCTCTGTCCATAACCAGGACCCGACTGCAGTATTCAAGTATCTCCTCCATCCGGTGGGAGATGAGGATGAAGGTTACTCCTTTCTCGTGATTGAGTTTCTTTGTCCCCTCAAGGATCTTCTTAGCGTTTAAAGGATCAAGTCCCAGGGTCGGTTCATCCAAGATCAGGGTCTTTGGTCCAAGGATTAGGGTCATTGCTACTGCTACCCTCCGCTTTTCACCATCACTCAAGGAATGAGGGGAACGTAGGAATATATCAGCCGAGAGCCCAACCATTTCCAAGGCCTCAAGGGCCTTATCTTTGAACTGGTCCTGAGATAGACCAAAATTCTGATACCCGAGTTGCATCTCCTCATGGACCGTCCGAGCGAAGAATTGGTCCTCAGCAGACTGGAAGACGAATCCTACCCCTGGATGGATACCCACCGGCTCTCTATCTCCAATAAGTACTCTTCCTTTTGTAGGCTTAAAGAGGCCATGGAGATGCTGAGCCAGTGTGCTTTTGCCTGAACCATTTGGCCCAATGATCCCTATGGACTCACCATCTTCGATCCGAAGATCTATCTCCTTAAGGGCCCAGACCTCAAAAGGGGTGCCCTCATTATAGACAAAACTCAAATTCTCTATCACTATGGACATATTGCCTTTAATACCCCTTCAGTACTCATCATGGTATCTTCGGAGACATCCAAACCTCTTTGGCGAAGAGAAGTAATAAACCTGAAGGAGAGAGGTGGGGATAGACCCAGCCCTTCAACTATGGGATGTGCAAATATCTCCTTAGCCTCCCCTTCCAATATTTTCTTTCCTTGATCCATAACCACTACACGCTGAGCCAGGAAGATCTCTTCCATAGAATGAGTAATCAGAAGGATAGTCATCCCTTTGCGGTTCAATCTTTGAACTATCTCTAAGACCCTCCTTTGAGCACCTGGATCCAGGAGCTCAGTGGCTCTATCTAAGACAAGATATTTGGGATGAAAGGCCAAAACACCAGCAATGGCTACCACCTGTTTCTGACCATCGCTCAAGAGATGGGGAGGAAAGTCTCTATACTCCTCCAGGGAGAGAAGTCCTAAGGTTTCATCGATGCGCTGTCGCATCAAGGAAGGTTCCATCCCTATATTCTCGAGTCCAAAGGCGATATCCTCTTCCACTGTACCACCGATTAGCTGATTCTCAGAATGGGCAAAGACGATACCCACCTGTTGGCGGATTGTCCACTTCGCCTCCTTTGAGGCCGTATTGAGACCATCGATCAGTACCTGACCACAAGAGGGGGTTAAAATACCGTTGAGGCATTTAGCCAGGGTGGTCTTACCACAACCTGAAGGACCAATAAGAGCGATAAACTCCCCTTCGCATATCTCTAAATCAATTCTCCTTAGGGCAGAGACCCCCCCACTTTGAGAATAAGAGTAACCGAGATTCTCTATCTTGATCATTCTCTAATCTCAGATTTCACTTCATCTTGATTCTAAGTGATTATATCGTAAGGTTGAAATAATTGTCAAGAAACCTATTGAAATTTTCAGAAATCTGTGGTATCCTATAATGATAATAGGAATTAGAATAAAGCTAGTTGATAGAGGTAGATTTGAATGGTTAGACTCAGACTTGGCCTCCCTAAGGGAAGTCTTGAAGAAGCAACCTTTAAACTGTTTGAAAAAGCAGGATTTAAAATCTCGATAGGAAAGAGATCCTATTTTCCGTCGATTGATGATGAAGAATTGGAGATTATCCTGGTCAGAGCGCAAGAGATGCCTAAGTATGTGAAAGAAGGTATCTTAGATGTTGGTTTGACTGGCCAGGACTGGATAGAAGAGAATAAGGCTGATGTTATTGAGGTTACTGACTTGGTCTATGCCAAGAGTAGCCAGCGTCCAGTGAGATGGGTCTTAGCTGTACCTAACAACTCCGAGATTCAATCAGTTAGGGATCTTGAGGGCAAGAGGATTGCTACTGAGCTTGTTCAGGTGACCAAGGAGTATTTGGAGAGGAATGGAGTCAATGCCGAGGTTGAATTCTCCTGGGGAGCTACCGAGGTAAAGCCACCCCAGTTGGCCGATGCCATCGTAGAACTGACCGAGACAGGCTCTTCTCTTATAGCCAACAATCTGAAGATTATAGATACAGTACTAGTATCCACCACAAAGCTCATTGCCAATAAGGGCTCCTGGCAAGATCCTTGGAAACGCCAGAAGATAGAGAATATATCCCTTCTTCTTAAGGGAGCCTTAGCCGCAGGGGAGAAGGTGGGATTAAAGATGAATGTTCCTAAAGAGTGCCTCGACAGTGTTATCTCAATTCTACCAGCCTTAAAGAAACCCACCATTGCACCCCTCTCTGATGAAGGCTGGTATGATGTGGATACCATCATTGATGAGGCAGTGGTTCGGAAGATCATCCCTGAATTGAAACGGGCTGGGGCAGAAGGGATCGTTGAATATCCGCTCAACAAGGTAATCTATTAACAAAATTGGGCTTAAATAGCTGTTATTCAGCCTTAGAAGATGGGAAGATAATGAATAAGAAATATGCCCATGCTGGATTGGACCAGAAACTTCCAGCTCTTAAAACCTTCCCAAGTCAGTTCAAAGACTATGAGATTACCATTGTCATCCCGGAATTCACCTCAGTCTGCCCTAAGACCAAACAGCCTGACTTTGGAACGATCACAATAAGATACACGCCAGATAAGGTTTGCATTGAGCTCAAATCCCTCAAGATGTACATCGGGGCCTATCGAAACATAGGGATATTCTATGAAAACATCGTTAACCGGATTCTTGAGGATTTTGTAACTAGCTGCAAACCCATTCAGGCTACGGTTATCGGTGAATTCAACCCACGAGGAGGGATAAGATCCATCATCGAGGCTCATTATCCCCGAAAATAAAAGAGAAGAAAGGTAGAGGATATGAAGTTCTTTCAGAAGATCAAGGCTAAAAAGCCGGTTCTCTTGGTGGGATGGCCAGGGATGGGGAATGTCGCCTTGGGGAGTGTCGATTATCTGCGCCGACACCTTAAGGCCACCCCTTTTGCCCAGATTGATATGTCAGATTATTCCATCCCAGATTCAATCGTGATCAGTAGTGGAGTTGCTCAACTTCCCGAATTTCCCAAGAGTATCTTCTACTATACCCCTCAGCCAGAGATCGTCTTCTTTGAGAGCGAGATTCAGATTGGAGGAAAAGGGGGAATAACCTTGATACAGGAGGTGTTGAATTTGGCTGAAGAGTTGAAGGTCCGTAGGATCTACGCTGGTGCCGCTTTCCCCTCACCCACAAGTCATAGGGAACCCTCCTTGGTCTTTGGCGCAACGAACAAACCTAACCTGAAGGATTGGCTCACGGGATTCGATGTTGGGATAATGCAAGGCGGACATATCTCTGGACTTAATGGGTTGATCTTGGGATATGCCGCTCAGCGAAAAATAGAGGCTATCTGTCTTTTAGCCACAATGCCCCTTTATGCCATAAACCTTCCCAACCCTAAGGCCTCTAAGGCAATCATTGGGATCTTGAGCAGGATGATTGGATTTAAGGTAGATATGTTCGAGATCGATCAAGGCATTGTGGAGATGGCTGGTCAGATGGAGATGGTCGAAGAGAAGATGTGGGAGGTCTTTTCTGGAATGAGAGAGGAGCAGATGAAACCACCAGAACTTGACGACACAAAGACACCCGACCACATCCTCCAGAAGATAGAGCGACTCTTTGAGGAGGCTAAGCAAGACAAACAGAAGGCTTACTTATTGAAGGAAGAATTGGATAGATGGGACCTCTACAAGGAGTATGGCGATAGATTCTTAGACCTCTTTAAAGAGAGTGAATAGGCTACACGGTATTAAAAGGAAAAAGTTATTAATAAGAAGTATCTTCCGAAGATAAAGCCTCAATAATCTTCAGGGAAAATTCCCTTAAGGTCTCATCACGGGCACCCATAACCAAGACTCCATCCCCACCTTGGACCCTCTTAACTACTTCAGCTATAATCTCTTCCCGATTAGAAGAATAGTAAACCTTTCGACCTTCCTCTTGTAAAGGACCAACCAGATCCTGGGATGAGATATCTTTCTTGGTAGTTCCACCCGCGTAGTAGATCTCTCCAACAAAAAGGATATCTTTGTTCCGGAGATTCTCTTTGAAGGTTTGGATGAGACGATCTTTTAGAAACTTAGTCGGCTGGTATCCATGGGGCTGAAAGATGATGATGAGCCTTTCAAAGTAATCCCTGAGGACAGAGATGCTAGCCCTAATCTTATCGGGGTTATGGGCATAATCATCAAAGATCCTAATCCCCTTAACTTCCCCTAGATATTCAAGTCGCCTCCTTATCCCCTTAAAGCACTCTAAGGCCTTTGATATCTCCTCATCCTTTAAGCCCAAGGTTTTCAAGGTAGCGATAGCCGCTAGGGCATTTAAGAGATTGTGGAAACCAATGAGATTAAGCCGATAAGAGATACCCCCTATCTTGAAAGAGGATCCTTTTAATGTTGTTTCAACCTCGTATGGAGAGATATTCCCCCTCTTTAGACCAAAGGTAATCGTATTCTTACTAAAGGACCGGCTTGAATATTCAGCATTGAGAATGATGGTCTTCTTCACCCCCTCCAAAAAGGTAATAAATAGTTCTTCAAGCTCTCTTAAAGGCCTATGATCAAGTTCGATATTGGTCAGAACCCCAAATTCTGGTTGATATAAGGCCACCGAGCCATCACTTTCGTCAGCCTCAAAGACGACCAGATCTGAGTGGCCGTTGAGAGCATTGCCCACAAAATTTGGAGAGGCAAAATTGTTAATGATTCCCCCATTGATGATGGTTGGATCCCAGCCCAACCGATGGAGGACATAGCCGATCATCCCACAGGTAGTGGTTTTACCACTTGTTCCTGCTACAGCAATGGAGGTGGTTTGATTGGTCAATTCTGCCAGAAGTTCAGCCCTTCTGATAACAGGAATCCCCTTCTCATAGGCCTTAGTGAGATCCGGATTATCTTCTTCAATGGCGCTGGAGATAACTACACGATCTACCCCCTCTTTGAGACCCTCCCCATCCTGAGCAAAGAGGGGGATGCCTGATGAGGCAAGTTTACAGAATAGTTCAAGGTTCACCCCCCGATCATAGGACCTATCTGAGCCTGAAACCTCATGCCCCCGTGCCCTTAGAATCTGGGCCAGACTACTCATCCCACTCCCACCAAGACCAACAAAGTGGTACCGCACACCACCCCCTTCTCAGAAAATCAGAGCACCACTACTTTTTTATTCACTCTTCTCTCTATATTACCTTGTAAACGATATCATGCTCCCGGACATGTTCTTTAACCCTGATCCCTATCGATTGTCCCTTCGATGCCCTCTCTACATTCTCATGTTCAATCTGCATCGACTCAACCTTCTGTTCAAGGTCGGTCGTGTGACCCTTGATATGAATAGTATCACCTACAGCCAGATCACCATCGGTCAGATTGATTGCGCCCACTTCGAGGTGGCTAAAATAGTGCACTACTACCCCTATCTTCTCTTCCATCTCTTCTCCCTCCTTTCATGTGCTGAATTTTTATACCTAAAGTATATACGATTTTGGAGTAAATGCAAGGAAATATTTAATCTTTTCTATACGATATCCCACAAAGTCTTTTTGCTCTGCCAAGAAAAAATTAGGGTTTTTCTTTCCAAAGATGATAAGGAGACACAAAGCCCTTTCTGACAACCAAAATGTTGCTATCCCTCTTAATTATTTTCTCTTGACAAAAGTATAGGGTGGTGGTACAGGTATTGATAAAGAACCTACGAAAGAGATTTTAAGAAAATTACAACTTCTGGTGCTGGCTGCCTTGTTGCGAATTGGCTGGACAATTAAGCGTCAATCCGGCACATCACACTGCATCTTATCCCGTCGTGGGCGGCCAGATTTTACTTTTGCGTTTCATGATTGGGAAGAAATTGGTCCTTGTATGCTGGCACGCATTGCTAATCATACCGGGCTTACCCCGGGTGACTTATGAAATATTACCTAACAGGTCATATTATTTTTTTATCCGATAAGGTTAAATGTCAAGAATAAAGATTTGACCCCTGATCCTTTGTCATCGTTGATAAAGAGGAAGTCCTATGGCAAAGGTAATTATTGGAGCCAAGACTCTCCAGGCCTGGAGGATGAAGCTTGATTTTGAACATGATGAAGTAATCATTGACCCGAGGGTGACCAAACTACGGTTGATTTAGCCAATTTCACCTCGAGGCTGGTAAAAGAGAAAACCTTTTGGACAAGAGGGGCATGGGCATATCAAACTAAGCAAAAAACGAGGAAGAGACAATGAAAGAGGGTAAATTGTCCCCTTTTGAAGTAGAAGTATTCATTGACACAGGAGCCACTCAGGTTCTTTTACCAAAGGATTTGGTAAAGAGGCTTGGCTTAGGTTTTCTGGGAAAACAAGGGTAAAGTATACTGTAGGAATAGGAATGAGAAGAAGTATAATTTGCTTTCTACATTACCGTCCCCATCGTACAAACTGGAAAAGAGATAGAAATAAATGGCTGCTGTCCCTATTTTCTGCAGGGTACAGAGGTGGCTTGTAGAACAGAGTGGTGGAAAGTTTGGAGGTGAACAGTTGATGCATAATACAATTAAAACTTATATCGAAAAGGGTGAAAAGTATTGGGTTGCTCAATGCATTGAGATTGATGTGGTAACCCAAGGAGAGACAGTGGAAGAAGTGATTAAGAATTTAAAGGAGGCTGTCAGTCTTCATCTAGAAGGAGAGGATTTGATGGAAGTATTGAAAGGATGAGAGAGGTGGTCATCACAAAAGGCTTTTTGGTTCAAAAAACCACATCAAGAATTAGAATTAACCCCATATTTTCGTTAGCTGAACATAGGTTAGGCACAAAATTAGAAAGTGAGGAATGAATCATGAGATACAGGGTTTTAATTGACCAGGATGAAGATGGAATGTTTATTGCAGAATGTCCATCTTTGCCAGGATGTATTTCTCAAGGCAAGACTCGCAGAGAAGCACTTGAGAATATTCAAGATGCAATCAGAGGATATATTGAGAGTTTAAAGAAACATAATGAACCTATTCCCCCTCCAATAGAAGAAGAGATTGTTGAGGTTGTGATTTGAATAAATTACCAGTGTTGTCAGGGGACGATCTTTGCAAAATACTAGAAAAATTGGGATATTATGAAGATCACCAGACAGGAAGCCATATTATTTTAAGGAATATACACCCACCTTATCGCAGATTAACCGTACCAAACCATAAAGAAATTGCTAAAGGGACGTTAAGAGCAATAATCCAACAAGCAGGTTTAGGTTTGGATGAATTTAAAGAACTGTTGTAGCCAAATTGGATTCAGTAACTTCTTACCTTTGACCATTGTAAAATTGAAAAGATAAAAAAGATGAATAAAATAGTTTGAGGTAAAAGCTAAAGAAATATGAACTAAGGGAAGTCCAAAGGTTAAGATGTGAAGTATATATGGGATTCTAAATTAATATGGTGTGATAAAAGTGTCTAAAAGGAGAAAAGAGAGATGGCTGTTATTGAAAAATCTATTCGCTTAATGGGTTCAAAAGGAGAGAAAGAGGTTATAGTTTTATTCGATTCAGGCGCCACATATTCTTGTATCAAGCCAGAGTTGGCTCATCGACTTGAGATAGTCATTCCACTTCCTGAACCTATGGAGTTTGGGACAGCAAAAGAAGAAGAGAAAGTAACGGCAAGAGAGAGGGTAAGTCTAAACTTCTACATCGATGGATACCGTTTCTCAGATGAGTTTATGCTCATTCCAAGTCTTTCAGAAGAGGTAAT
>DNCN01000077.1 GCA_003485015.1 bacterium | reverse complement strand
ATACCTCCTCCCTCCCAATACTTTCATCTCTTTATCCATGAGAATGGGGCAATCAAGGAGGTCAGGAAGATGGGGTACAAGAATCTGTATTACCTTCCGTTAGCAGTTAACCCCAGGAGATATAGAAAGATCCCCCAGGAGGATAAGGTCTTAGATAAATATAGATGTGAGGTGAGCTTTCTTGGAAATGCTGGTCCAAGATGGGAAGAGAATGGATACGGAAGGCATGAACACCTCGGAGGTTTTCTCTCGCAGGAAAAGATTAGAGAGATGCTGTGGTTAGAGTCTACAATGCCAGTAAGATAAATATCTGTGTTCAATCCAATGTATACAACACAGGTCTTAACTATAGAACCTTTACCATTCCTGCCTGCAGGGCCTTTATGATTAGTGACTATCGAAAGGAACTGGGAGAGTTGTTTGAGGAAGGCAAGGAGGTCGTCTCTTTCAGGAAGAAGGAAGAACTTCCCGAGATAATAGATTACTATCTCGCCCATCCAGAGAGGCGGGAAAGGGTTGCCTTAAATGCCCAACACCGAGTCTTAGAGGAGCATACTTACACTTATCGGATAAAGAGAATTTTCGATGTAATGAAGGAAGTAATTTAGAGGAATTAGGAAATAAGGGCCATGAGGAGTCTAAGGATTCTGATTTTGAATGTCCCAAAATGGGGACTTCCATTTACGCTTCAAGACTGCCTGGAGGGGTTTGCCAGTCTAGGACATTTAGTAAAAATATTTGACTTGATTTGGCCCGTTAAGCTCCGCATAGAAAGGCTGAGGAATGAGGTAGACAGTTTTCGTCCAGACTTTGTTTTGACCCTTGATCATGTTGGTTTGATGCCTGGCGGTTTTGTGCCTCAGCTTCTTACCATCATGAAAGTGCCATATGTTTCTTGGTTTGTCAACAACCCCTTTGATTATGTAATCAAAGAGGCATTGATCCAAACCATTTCTCCTTATTGTGCTCTCTTTGTATTGGATCGGACCTACATTGAAGGGTTAAAGGAAATGGGTTTTGGCCATGTATTTTACTTACCCATGGCTACTAATAACCGGATATTTAAAGAAATTACCTTAATCGAGAAAGAAAAGAGAAGATATGAATGCAATATCAGCTTTGCCGGGAGTTCAAATTATGACCAATGGTATAGGTATTATGAACAGATTAAGGATGGGAAAGTTCGAGTTTTGATTGATGAGATCATAAAAAAACAGATCGATGAGCCCTTCCGAGATATATTGGACATTATAGAAGAGATCCAAAGGAGCCACAATTTAGACCTTAATATAAAAGACGAAGCCCATCTTAAAAGGATTGGGGCATGGCTTGAGCGGGTCGCTGTGACCAAATACCGATTTGAAGTAATGGAGGTGGCTTGTGAACTCGGCCTTCGCCTCTATGGCGATGATGGCTGGAAGAGTTTAATAGAGGGAAGAATTGAATTTGGCGGGTGGATAGATAATAGGACTGAGTTGCCTTTGGTGTATAATGGGACAAGGATAAATCTGAATATTACTCAATTCCAGTCAAAAACGGCACTCCCGATGCGAATATTTGACATAGCTGCCTGCGGGTCTTTCCTGCTTACAGACTATAGGGAGGATTTGGAGAGGTTCTTTGAATTAGATAAAGAGATGGTCGTTTATAAAAATAAGGATGAGCTTATGGAGAAGGCAAGGTATTTTTTGGCCCATCCTATGGAACGAAGGGAGATTAGTAACAGGGCAAAACTCCGGGTTTTAAAAGAGCATACCTACGAGGTGCGGATGAAACAATTAATCGATATCGTTTGTGAGACCTTTAATCTATGAGAATCGAGCCTAAAGATGTATTATGTCAGAATCTTGCAGTATTAACGGCCAATTACCCAAAATTGGCTGAGAAACTCAATATTGCCCAAGATGGAGAGGGAGCCACTTTAGTGAAGACCGATAGTGGAGATTATACCTGCGTGGTAGATTTACCCGAAGGGAAGAAGGTCTTCCTGCACAGCCGACGTAATCCCCAAAATGAAGCAGTTCGGCTGATAGACAAATTCGATTTTTTGGCCACAAGGGTATGGATATTGTTGGGGCTTGGATTGGGCTATCATCTGTTTGAACTTATAAAGAGGGTAGATCCCCTACCGCAGATGCTTGTTATTGAAAAGAATATAGATGTATTTAAAAGGTCTTTAACGGTCTTTGATTGGCAGGGGATCTTAAAGAGAAAGGAGATAGAGCTCTTTATCGGCGAGGAAAAAGAAGAGATAGAACGAAGGATTAGAGAGAAGTATTTCTCCCGGATGCTTGAGGTGGGAACCCAAGTGATTAAACATGAGCCCTCCGTTAAGCTCTTACCTCATTATTATCTTATCTTGAGTAAATATGAGATGAGAAGGGTAGATATTGGCTGTGGGTATAACCCAAAAGATGGTTATATTGGAGTAGATAAGTCATCCAATGTGGGGGCAGATGTGGTCTGTGATTTAGAACATGAGGAATTACCTTTTAAAGATAGCACCATCGAGGAGGTATATTCTTATCAGTGTCTTGAACACATAGGAAATTTAACCCATGCATTGAGAGAAATCCATAGAATTTGTAAGCCTGGCGCCAAAGTCCATATATCCACCCCTTATGCTACCGACATATTACACATCTCAAATCCACACCATGTAACCAATTTCACCGAACATACCTTTGATTTTTATACTGGGAAATATGGCCAGGAGAGTGATTATGGAATAGATTTTCGTTTTAAGGTTTTGGATATGGGGTTCTATTACCATAAAGAATTTGAGAATAAACCCCCTGAGGAGCAGAAATGGGCCAGAGAACATCTCTTAAATGTTGTCTGGAAGATAGACTATAATTTAGAGGTAGTCAAATGAGGATATTTATCTTCAAGACTGGAGGCTCTATAGTCCCTTATATCCTCAAGGATGTCATAGAGGCGTTCAAGGAGCTTGGGTTTACCGTAGAGGTTCTTGATCTAAGCCGATCAGGGGATCCAGAAGAAAAGTTACTAACTCCTGATGACATCATAGCATTGATCAAAAGATTTGGTCCTGATTTTGTCTTTGGAATCAATTATCTCGGATTTGTCTCATATTTAGTGACCTTGATGAAGATTCACTATGTCTGTTGGTTTGTGGATAGCCCATCTTATTGGACATTCCCCAAAGAGTGTGTTAATAGGTATGCTCTACTATTTGTAGTGGATAGGAAGTGGATTAGAGGACTTAAAGACCTTGGTTTTGAGAAGGTCTATTATTTACCTGGAGCCACTAACCCCAAGGTATTTAAAAAGATATCACTCTCCAAAGAAGATATAGCGAAGTATCAATGTAGGATAAGTTTTGTGGGGAACTCTACCTATTCTTATTATAAGAGATGTTGTGAGAATTCGAAGAGTAGAGAGTCAAAGACTTTGATTGATGAGGCCGTTAGACTTTTAGCTCAGAATCCCCTTCTTGAAGTTGAAGATATCTTAGAGGCAAGTAAAAGTGGATCTGAGGCTCTTCTTAAAGATTTTAAAGATATGACTGAGATTAGGGCATCCCTTGAGTATGCTGCCAGTGCCATCTCCAAGAAGGAGGTAATTGAAGAGATTTATGATTTGGGTCTTCACCTCTATGGGGATAAAGGGTGGAGAGAATTAATCGACAGGAGGGTTCGATTCCTTGGTCATATAGATTACCACTTGGAACTGCCAAAGCTGTATAATGCAAGTGAGATCAACCTGAATATGACGAAGCCCCAACTGAAGACAGCAATAACCCCAAGGATACTCGATATCTCATCCTGTGGAGGTTTTGTCCTTACTGATTATCGATCTGATCTAACCCAGATGTTCGATCTGAACGAGGAGATAGTCTTTTATAGAGAGAGCAAAGACCTTAGGTTACTCATTGAATATTATTTGGAACACCCCAGCGAGCGTAAGAGATTGGCCAAAAGGGCCCAAGAGCGGGTTTTGAAGGAGCATACCTATCTCCATCGAATGAAAGAAATCTTAGGAGTGATGAAGGAGGTTGTCTAATGGCTATTCCCATGGTCGATCTCAGACGTCAGTATGAAGCGATCAAAGATGAGATTTTGGAATGCATAACCAGTATCATTGAGGAGTCATCTTTCATTCTTGGGCCAAGTGTATCTAGTTTTGAAGAGGGGTTTGCTAAATTCTGTGGAACAAGGCATTGTGTGGGAACGAGCTCTGGAACATCTGCTCTTCATCTGGCCCTTCTTGCCTGTGGAATCAGGGAAGGGGGTGAGGTTATCACCGTACCCAATACCTTCATTGCCACCACCGAGGCGATTAGTCATTGTGGGGCAAAGATAAAGTTTGTCGATATAGATATTAACACCCATAATATTGATGTCTCAAAGATAGAAAAAGCCATTACCGAAAAGACTAGGGCCATTATCCCCTGTCCATTTCTATGGTCAGCCGGCGATATGAACCCTATTTTTGAAATAGCCCAAAAATACAGTATTAGAGTGATCGAAGATGCCTGCCAGGCCCATGGCGCAGAGTACCGAGGAAGACGAGTCGGTGGAATCGGTGATATTGGTTGCTTCAGCTTCTATCCAGGCAAGAATCTTGGAGCCTACCTTACTGTGCGGATTATGTCCGGCACGTCTACCATCTCTATGTCATTCGAACAGGGGATCGGGATGGATTGAGAAAATTTTTAGAATCCAACGGTGTATTTCCTGGAATACATTACCCTCTCCCATTGCATCTCCAGCCGGCCTATAAACATCTTGGCCATAAGGAAGGGGACTTTCCCGTCAGTGAGGGGTGTGCCCGAGAGATCCTCTCTCTACCAATGTTTCCAGAATTAAAGGGTGACGAGATAAAAGAGCTATCCAAATTAATCCAAGAATATAAAGGATCTAATTCTTGAATAAACCTTCTTATCATTTACGCAGTGAAAAGTGGTAAAAAGATGAAGATATTAGTTCTTATTAGTGCCAACAGAAACTCGTGGCACTATATTGTCTCTGATTCTGTGGAGGCAATGAAGGAGCTTGGCCACGAGGTCGTTGTTATCCCTGTTATAAATCGTAAAGACTCAATTCGGATCATACTTAGAAATCTAAAGGAACTCAACCCCAATTTTATCTTCACGGCAAATAATGTTGGTCTTTGCCCTGAGGTTTTGGATGTGGTAAACATCCCAATCCTATCCTGGATTACGACAGAACCCCAGGTTCTGGCAGAAGTTACACCGACAAAGAACCTCATTCCCTTGGTCGTTGGAGAATCTTACCTCAATGAAATGAAGAACTCTGGCCATAGCCGGGTCTTCCTCCTCCCTTTAGCGGCCAACCCAAAGGTATTTAAGTACATTCCGTTATCAGATAGTGACCAGAAAAGATATGGATGCGAGATCAGTTTTGCCGGTGGATGTAATTATGATATTTGGTATAAGCGACATAAGGAGGGAATTGACAGGTTTTTCTCTCAAGAGGTGGTTGAGAAGTTGATTGCACGGCACAGCTGGGATACATCCTCTTCAATAATCGACCATCTAATCTTAACCTTAGAAGAACTGAATCGGATAAGGGATGGGGATAGGGAGTTTCTTCGCAACCAACTTGAATCTAAAGTGAGGGAGGAACTTATTGTATTGCATTGGGCCGCTATGTCCAAATTCCGCAAAGATGTAATTGCAGGAATAAAAGATTTTGGAATCGAGCTTTATGGCGATGAGGGTTGGAGGGGGATTGAAGAGTCTCCCGGCATTTCCTTCCATCCATTCATTGAGAATCGAGAAGAACTGGTCAAACTCTACAATGCCACAAATATAAACTTGAATCTACCCACATCAAAACATTTAAACACTTCGACTTTTAACATTGCCGTCTGTGGTGTCTTTATGTTGAGTAGTTTTAATCCGGAGTTAATCAAATCCTTTGGAAATGAGATTGTCTATTTTAAGGAGATAGAAGAACTACGAGAAAAGATAACCTACTACCTTGCCCATCCGGATGAGCGCGAAATTATTGCCTCAAATGCCCAGAGGAGGGCTTTAGAAGAACATACCTTTCTTCATCGGATGAAAAGGCTAATTCAAATAATGGAGAGTCAATGAAGATTGCTATCTTCTTTGAAAACGGAAAATTCTTGGGAGATATCATTGATTACCTAAAAAAGACTCATGAGGTAAAGACCTTCTCTCCTAAACAGACCCCCTCTAACCAGAACGAGCTTAAAAGAATGCTTAAAGATCTCTATGAACTGATGATCTGGAGTGATCTCTCCTGGTTTGAGTGGTGTGATGAACTGGCCATCTATGGCTCAAGGCTGAGTAAGAGATGCAAAGTAGTGATCAGGCTCCACTACTCAGAAGTTTACTCAAATATGCCCGACCAAGTAAATTGGGAGAATGTAGATGATCTAATCTTTGTAGCCGAACATGTAAGAGAAGTTCTCAAGAAGAAGATCTTTGATCTTGAGAATAGAGTCAAGACACATATTATTCATAATGGCATTAATCTTGAGAGGTTCAACTTTAAAGAGAGAAAGAACGGCCATCACCTGGCCTATGTGGGCTATCTCAATCATAAGAAGAATCCCTCGCTCTTGCTCCAATGCATAAAGTGTTTAGTCGATGTAGACCCCAACTATAAACTCCACATTGCTGGCTTTCACGAACAGACCAGATACCAGCTCTATTTTGAGAATTTAGTTAGAGATATGGGAATAGGGGATAATGTTAAGCTCTATGGTTGGGTTGACAAGGTAAGTGATTGGCTTGAAGATAAGGATTACATCCTCTCAACAAGCATCGGAGAAGGGTGCCCAGTAGGTATCATGGAGGCCATGGCCAGAGGGATTAAACCTCTCATCCATAACTGGCCAGGGGCAAGAGATTTATACCCGGATAGATACATCTTTAATACTATTTCAGAGTTTAAGAATATGGTTTTGAATGGCAATTACAACTCAACAGAGTATAGAGAATATATTGAAGATAACTACTCCTTAGAAAAGCAATTAAGGGAGATTGATAAGATCCTACTATGAAGATATGCTATCTTGGTGGGGGTTTTCATACTATAAGATGGCTTAGCTACTTTGTTAAAAAAGGGCATAAGGTTTCTCTTATCTCTATAGATACTCCAGAGATAGAAGGTGTAAAAGTCTATAATTTGAAAGAGAAGGTGATATCTCACTATATGCAGTTGGGGCACAGCTCTTTTATAGCCAAGGTGCACGAGATTCGAAGGATTATCCAGGCAATTCAACCAGATCTCCTCCATGCCCATTTCATTCCCCCTTATGGATACTGGGCTGCAATGACAGACTTTCACCCATTTGTTCTTACCCCTTGGAGATCGGATTTGTTCCTAAATCCTTACGCTTCTGAATACAACCTAGAAATGGCTAAATTTACTTTAGAAAAAGCAGATTTAATCACTGTAGATTCTGAAGCGTTAGGAAGTAAAGCCATCTTCTTCGGTGCCCAGAGAGATAAGATAATGAACATCCAGTGGGGGGTTAATTTAAGCCAGTTTAACCCAAAAATAGCCTCTGATATCCGAGATAAGTTCTGTTTGGGAGATTCAAAAGTTGTAATAAGTATGAGAAACTTCAACCCCAAGTATAATTTAGAGAGTCTTATTAAAGCTATTCCGGCCATTCTTAAAAAAGTACCTTCTGCAAAGTTTTTATTTTTGGGCGAGGGGGATTTTAAAGAAAGATTGAGTGAGATGATTGAATCATTGGGACTCACTAAGTTTGTATATCTTATCGGAAAAGTTACTCATATGGATGTTCCTCAATACTTGGTGGCCTCAGATATCTTTGTGTCCATTCCAGTTACAGATGCCACATCGCTTTCACTCTTGGAAGCTATGGCCTGTGGAGTAGCTCCTGTGGTTAGCGATCTACCATCAAATAGGGAGTGGATTACAAATGGATATAATGGCTATCTTGTTCCAGTCAAGTTACATATAAAAGGCCCAATGTGGGAGGCAACCACTGATATAATCTTTCTTATAAACCATATTGTCGAATTAATAGAAAAGGATGATTTACGTAAAGATTTCGCCAGGAGAAATTTTGATATTGTTTCTGAGCGAGCAGATCATTATAAACATGCAGAACATATGGAATCTCTTTACAAAATCTTGATTGAAAAGAGGAGAAAAAATGAATATTGATGAAGGAATAGAATTTGATGAAGAAGCTCAATATAAACATTGGAGAAAGATGACCGAAAAAGGAAGATTAAGGGCAGTTATTGATCCTGATGATTTCGAAGGATGGAAGAATCTACTCATTGACCAATTACATAAGAAAGCACTTTCAAAATATCTATGTCTTAGAGGAGATGAAAAAACACTTGATTTAGGATGTGGTACGGGACGAATTACCTCATGGTTGGCAAATGAAGTGTTATTCATTGTTGGTCTTGATCCAGTCGATCAAATGATCTCCCTGGCCAAAAAGGAGTCACTAAATAAGAATAATGCTAGGTTCATCCAAGCCAGTGGATCTAAATTGCCATTCAAGGACGGGTGCCTTGATATTACTATTTGTTGCTATGTGCTTTGTAATATTCTTGGAGATAAGTTTATAAAGACAGTAACAGAGATTGCTAGGGTCCTAAGAGAAGGCGGGAATCTACTTTTGATAGATAAGATTGGAAGTGGTTGGGTTTACCGTGGAGATGATGGGTATATTACTAGACAACGGCGTTTGGGTGACTATTTGAAAAGTTTTTTAAAAGTGGGTTTAGATATAGAAGTATATCGACCAGTTAGAGGGTCTCATCAAGTTATTGAAAAAACGAAATTACTTGAATTAAGATCTAAATTTTCTATCTCTGAAATTCCTTGCCTGATAGAAAAAATAGCAGAGGCGATTCTTTTAATGAACGAAGATGTAAGGGAGATAGAAATGACCGAAGGTGTTTATATAGATTATATACTTCTTTTCAAAAAAAGAAAGAGAAGACATAGAAACAAGACAGAGATAGAGGTCTCTGTTGCAAAAGATTTTTCAGAGGAAGAATGGCTAGCTCTATCTCAAAGCAATGAAATTACTTTTTACCATTCGAATGAATGGCGAAAAGTACTAGAAACAACTTATGGTGGGTGCAAAAGTATTGTTATTAAATTTAAACTTTCTGAGGAAAGGATAGTCTATCTACCTGGTCTATGGGTTGGAGTATTACAGAATGGGAAAGGCTGGATCGAGTCATCGTATGCTGGAACTTATGGTGGATTGGTCTCTGTCCATTCGATTGGATATAGAGATATAGAATTGATCCTCAAAGCTCTCAAATCTGTGTTTGAAGGACTTAATATTGGCGGCATTTCTATAATTCCAAATCCAATATCTACAGTTAATTTACCACTTCTTTATAAAAAAGGAAGATCATATACTCATATCTTAGATATAAATAAGGAATTTAATGAAATTTGGAACCATAATTTCACAAGTTACGCACGGAACCGTTGTCGAAAAGCAGAAAAATGCGGAGTTAAGATTTATGTGGATAATTCTACAGAAGCCTTTCTCGATTATTATGAAATGTACCTTGATTCTGCTAAACGATGGGGAAGGAAAAATCCACCGTATCCCTTAGAATTCTTCATAAATATTGCCAAGATAGCCTCAAAAATGGTAAAATTATGGGTTGCTGAGTTAGATAATAAAAGGATTGCAGGAATTTTACTCTTTTATGGTGGTGATCAAGTTATATATGGAAGTGGTGCTTTTTATAAACAGTATGCCTTTTCTTCCCCTAACAATCTTCTCATTAAAGAAGCAATTAGAGATGCCTGCCGTAAATGGGGTTACTTTAACTTTGGAAGTAGTTTGGTTGGCGGAAGAGAGTTAGTTGGAGTTCGCCAATTTAAAGAGAGTTTTGGGCCAAAGAAAATTGATTATAATTTTTACCAAATTTTAGGTACTTGATTAAAAGTACGCTGGGGATAACCATTTGCTAGAAAAATAGTTAAAAAGGAAGGGGTAGTTAAAATACATTGTATTTATTCTTCCTATCTATCTCTTTACACAGGAGAAATTATCTGTCCTATTTTGGAGTGGTGTTTACACATGGAGGAGAAATTCCATCTCCCAAGGTAGAATGTGATCCAAATTTTATCTTCTCTCCAT
>DNCN01000064.1 GCA_003485015.1 bacterium | reverse complement strand
CCAATAGAAAGGTAAGTGTAGTTACGAGGAAAAAGTTGACTAAACAACGCAAAAAGCCTTGAAAACTCGTGAGTTACGCTACATTGACTTCTGTTCATTTGAGGTGAACATCCATTTTAAGAGAGAAAAGGGAAGATTTTTGGAGGGGAGGGGGGGACTCCTTAAGGAGACACCCGTAATATGGGATCTTTAATAAGATGGCTAGAGAGTCACGTAATTAATATTAAGAGGGATTAAGAGATGAGTTTTGTGAGGGTATCCACGTAGGAAGGACCTCTTTTAGTGGGTAGGGGCCTGAGAACTTCTGGAAGAGATTTTAGTTGGGATTCTCTATTTCAAACTGTTTCAACTTTTCATATAAGGTAGAGATGCCAATGTCTAAGGCCTTGGCGGCCGCCTTCTTATCGCCATGGTAAAATTGAATAGTCTTTAGGATGACCCGCTTTTCTACCTCAAGGAGGGTAAGACCTGGAGGAAGATGGAGGAAGAAATCTTCTTTTGCTCCTCTCTTTTCGATTCTTAAATCTTCTGGTCTTATCTCAGATGTTTTCACTTGGATGAGGGTTCTATGGATGACATTCTTCAACTCCCTTATATTCCCTGGCCAATCATGGTTAGTCAATACCTCCATAGCCTTTTTTGAGATAGAAGAGACATTATGCTTAGAACTCTCCTTTAAGAGGAAGTGATTGGCTAAGGGGGGAATATCCTCTTTCCTCTCCCTCAAGGGTGATAGATGGATGGTAAATTCAGCCAACCGGTAGTAGAGATCATTCCGGAATGATCCTTCATCAATCAGTTTCAGAAGAGGCTTATTGGTTGTGGCTATCATCCTCCCCCTGAACTTGATCTGGTCGTTACCTCCAATTCGAGAAAACTCCCTCTCCTCCAATACTCGTAAGAGCTTTGCCTGAAGGTTCTTTTCCATATCGCCTATCTCATCCAAGAGAATACTTCCTTCCTCAGCGAGTTCAAACTTACCCACCCTCCTGGTGTGGGCTGAGGTAAACGCCCCTTTCTCATGGCCGAAGAGCTCACTCTCTATTAAATCTTTTGGGATGGCTGTGCAGTTTATGGCCACAAACTTCTTTTTAGAATTGAGACTGTTTTGATGGATGGCCCGCGCGACCAGCTCTTTACCAGTACCGGTCTCCCCTTCTATAAGAACGGTAACCTCATTCTGGGAGGCAGCCTCTATCATTCCAAAGACAGCCTGCATCTTTCTGCTCTCTCCGATCATCATCCCGAAGTGAAGTATTTCTTCTCTCATTTTATCCTCAGATACCAGAGACTTTCATTCCACCTCTTTCAAGATGGTTTCCATGGGGTCTTCCCTCGACCCTGACTGGCGGAAGGGTTTCTCTGGGCACCTCCTCCCTTGTCTTTTGGGAGATCTTTATAGGTTCTCCTCGTTCCTCTGGCCAATATAACATCGAGATGTGGATGATATCCACATACTGGCCAGGGAATGGAGAAGGATTTAACTTGAAGCTCTTCTGCAGGAGGTAGGTTTCAAATCCGCCCACTTCTTATCCTCCATTTGTAAATTAAAGATATAGATTCTAATAGGGAGGCTACTCGACCAGGGCCATAGCTCGGGTAGAGTCTATATTAGAGTGGACTAACATTGCAAGATTCGGCTGAAGAAAGATCTGAGTTGCGATCCACTCCATCTTCTCCAAGGCTGTGCCAGAGTCACGGATTCTGTCCCGAACCTCTTCCTGGGTTGTCTCCATTTCTGGACGTCCTGACTCTTTCTGAGATGCCGCCTTTCCCTTATGCTCTGGCTGGAACTGTAAATTGAGATCTGCATTGATTCTCATTTGGTTTTCCTCCTTTCATTTTCAAAGAAGATTCCTCTTGACAGATTCCCCTTTTGGGTTTATAGTAAAGCTGAGGGCGTAAAGGGACACACTGAAATCCTTACACTCTAATACATCTTAGAGGTGATCTGCCCTTAAAGAGTCGCCAGATTTTTTTAGCTGAGGGCGACTCTTTTATTCTTTAGAAGAAAAACCACGGATAGGACACCAAATCCGTTCCCCAACGTTGAACGCCTTCCGTGGTTTTAGTCTTTATTTGTAATCAACAAATTTTTTAATAACTAGTAAAGCAGTCTCGAGATATTTCTAGCATCTAGGTTGGCTTGAGCCAACATCGCTAAAGCCGCAGATTGGAGAATCTGACTTCTGGTTAGAGCCATCGTCTCACGGGCAAAGTCTACTTCTCGAATTCGGGATCGGGCTGCCTCCATATTCATCTGGCTAATCTGTAATTGACTGATGATCCTCTCTGCTCTCGCTTCATAGGCGCCAACCTGCGAGCGTGCTCTGATTTTGATAGAGAGTGCTGCATCCAATGAGCTAATTGCTTTTTCGGCATTGGTGTTAGCAGTTCCTGTAACAGCTAAACCTCTGATACCTAAGGCATTGACATCAACCGAACTAATACTGATTCTTATCGTCTCATCCACACCAGCTCCAATGTGGATATCCATCCTACCGATACCTTTGAGGATCTGGATGTTGCTGAACTTGGTAGCGCTGGCTAGCCGGTCGATTTCAGCTACCAACTGGTCTACTGCCTTCTGAGTTGCTATCCTCTGGTTTGCACTCTCTGAAGCGGCCCGGATGGCTAAAGCCCGCAAATCTTGAAGTTTCTCATTAATTGAAGACATTCCACTATCAGCCTCCCTCAGAAGGCTAGCTGCATGTTGGGCATTCTTCTCAGCCTGCTTCAGACCCATTATCCTCGTGGTCATCTTCTCGGTAAGGGCATACCCTGTTACATCATCCGAAGCTCGATTGATTCTATAGCCCGAGGAGAGCTTTTCCATGCTTTGGACAATAGTCTTATTGTGCCTCAGAAGATACCGATAGGCCGCAAGGCTCGAGAGATTACTGATTGTAAAGGCCATTATTATCCCCTCCCTGTTTTTTTAATCAGTCCCTTTGAAGACGAAAGGGAATTTTACTCAAAAACCATAAAAGTTTTCCCAATTTTTTGTGTAGTATCTTAATAGATAGTTACCAGAGATTGTCACTGCTTTCTAGTTTTCCAGACAATATGTTTTCCTGAGAGTTGAAGATTTCCATAGGCTGAGAAAGCACTGCTGGATTTTCCAAGAATCTGACCCCTTACCCTTTTGAGCATCTCGTTGGCCATAGCTATGTTGGCTATCTTGGTGTTAGCAGCCTTGATGTTCTCCTGAACTATTCTTTTGGTCTTCATTCTTTTTCAACCTCCTTTCTGATTTGGTAATATAAAGTAACCCCCACCTCTAGGAAGATCTAGTTTAGAAGAGGCTAACTTAGGACTGACAACTTAGAAGTTGTAAATATTCTAAATCTTTCGTAGATTTAAATTACTCTTCTTTATAATAATAATACTCCTTTTCTTTTGATGGGAAGACCAACTCCCTTTTTGATGGTGGTACGCCCAGAACTTCAAGAATTTTTCTGATGGTGGTTAGTGTAGGACGGGCTTTTCCTTGTTCAATTCTATTGATCGTAGAGATGGAGAGCCCTGATTTCTGAGACAATTCCGCCCTCGTCATCAGAAGCTCCTCTCGATATTTTTGTAGTCTGGTTGCGGTCATTAGAAGGGCCCTTATCTGCGTATTATTTTAATAAGCAAAGAGTATTAAAATATATTTCTTTTAGTATTCAAAATATAGCATAAAACTATCTTTTGTCAAGTAGTTTTTTCAGGCTTATGAGGGTCAATACACCTAAGTCGCTATTTTTCAAAATAGTATAAAAGAAAAAAAATTTTGAAAAATCCTTACATGCGATAGTAATAATAAAGAATAATATTTTACAACCTTCTGCAATATAAACAGTTAGGTATTGGAGCCATATTTCTGGATAAAAACCTTACTTCAATTTAGTTGAAAGAAGATTAAAGCAAGTATAATAATGTGCACTATTTAACCTCTCTTGTATATTTGAAAGTATTATTTTAATAACTCAAACCTTACCATATAGAAATTTTCACCATATCCAAATTTAGGTATAATACCTCTCTTTATATCTGTAAAGTCGAAATTACAAGGTAGTTTATAGCTGAGGATACTTCTTTTAGCCTGGACTGAGATAGAAAAAGGGAACATGGAATCACAGTGGTCTATTTCAGCTAAAAATACCTTGGTAATTGGTATGGTTTTATCTATGAGGGCGTAAAGCTTCCATTTGTATTGGAGAAGAACTGGATAAAAAAATCTCTTGATCTTTAAA
>DNCN01000040.1 GCA_003485015.1 bacterium | reverse complement strand
GGAAGAAAAGCCCCCCTCAGACTGATTAGAGTAACCCCCGAAAATCTTGTAAGATAGGATCTTGCTACTTCAGAGGCTACCAATTCAGTTTCAATTAAATCATTTTTTATTTTATAGTCTCTTCCTGTAATTTCTCGTTCAGAATATCCGAAAATTGGTCTTTCTCTTCCCTCAACTGTAACTGTCCGAACAATATTCCTCAAGTCTGGTCCTTTATAGGTAAATGACATCACTTCTCTATTGATATTTAAAGTCCGGGGGGTAGGAAGCACTGCCTTGAAAGACCTAAAGGTGATCTTCCCCGAAGCCTTTAATAGAAAGTCTCCACACCCTACTTCAGCCAACTTAGAAAGACAATCAGCGATTGAAGTTTCAGCAAAGACAATTCTGCTAAAAGTTAGTGGAATGTCCTCGACGACTAAACTTGTAGATGGAAAGCCCCCATATTGAGTTAAGAGATTTTGGACAACGTTTTTAAATGATATGTTCTCATAAACCAAAGGATCTTCAGTCCCATCAGGCTTTCGCTTCCCTACCACTCTTTCAATCTGTGTCCTAACTGCATCCATAGCATAAGCTCTCGCCTGAGCCTGATTTGGTAAAAGGTCTACATTCATCAAATTGAACCTTCCGCATAAAAGGTAAATATCAGCGGGTTCAGGTTCGGGCATACTTTTAGATGCCTCTATTGTCCCCCCATAAAATCCAGCATTCCGCCGTCTGCCCCTTGGCCATGGCTCAAGCTCATTCGTTAGGGTGGGATCCGCCCGATCGATTCCAGGCGAATGTTCTTGGTATCTCTGCCACGATCCATTTACAAAAGCCCCCACCTTGCTTTTAAGATGAAGGTCATCATCCGCAACAAACAGCGGATCAGAGAAAGTAGAGCCACCGTCTGACTTAAAGAAGGACCGCCACTCATCAGCATTAGTAATATAAATCATAGCACTCAGGTCAGAATCCCAGACATAGGCAAGATGAGGGCCACGAGAATAAAAGACATTAAAATCACCAGAGAGATCAAGTAGGTCGCCCTCAGATCCAGAAAGAACCTCACGATCACTAAGGAAAATTGAATTTTCAATTTTTATTTCTAAGTCTTCGGAATATTCAATACAGAATCCAGGGTCAGGACAGAAACAAGAGACTTGATCCATTTTTATCCCTGTTGCTGTAGTATAGCTTGAGAGAAAGAAAGAGGTAGGAGCAAGTATTCGGCGAAAAGTTATATCAGATATTTCGTATATATCGGTAAGCAAGAAAGAATGTATAGGCTCACCCATTACTGTAAATTGGGGTGCAAATTGAAGGTTTTCAAAAACAAATTTTTGGCAATTTCTGATGAAGATCATGTGATGAGGATGTGTGCTAAAAGAATGCACCCTCAGTTTAAATCCTTTAAACTTAATATGTCTACAATGGCTAAAAGTAGGTGCTACGATTAATGAGCGACAAAGTTCGATTGTAACATCCCCCATGGCTTGGATCAAAACAGGGGACTGATCCCACCCATGGATGTTCATTAGACGCAAATCCCACTCAGTATAAAATCCAGGATAAACCCTAACTTCAATCGGTTCATCAATAGGAGAACCACCATAATCAGCCATTAAGGCATTAAAGGCTTGTTGGATTGTGCTGTAAGGATGTCCTGATCCAACCTTATAGATCATCTATGATTCCTCTATCCTAAATCCTGCCCATACTTCGATAGGAGCACCTAAGTATTCCTTGCGGTAAAAGATAGACCCATCTCTTCTCTCTGAATACTTCCCATCATCATTCTTTAAGGTAATAGTTACGTCTGATGAGACTAAAGAGTGAGAAGCCCCCAATCGCATGGGTAACTCTTTATCTATTGTAGATATAGAGACAATATCGTCCGTTATGTCTATCTTTTGTCCCTCTATAGTGATAAATACCTTAAAGATTGGAAGAGCAACCTGCTTTTCTTCTTGCTCTGTGAAATCCCCTGAAGGTTCATAAATAAACTGATCTATCCTTATCCTTTTTTCTTTTATCCAAATTTTCTCTATTACTTCATTGAATAAAAGTATTACGAGAGGAAACTCTTTTATCTTAAATTTATCTAAGCTATCAGAGATAGGGACATGTCTCTCTCTAACTATTACCTTTTCTTTTGCAGATAGACCACTACGGAAGATCACAAACTCATCTTTTATCACAAACTCTTCAATATATCCAACAAATAGGGATAACTGTCCAGTATCCTTAACCTTCATCTTATCAAGTCCGTCAAAGATAGGGCTATCAATATGGCCAATGGGAAGAAACTCCTTCTCTTCTTTGGCTAAAGCAGCCCCGTTTGACCACATACAAGCTCCCCAAGGAAGTTGTCCCCAGTAAGCAGTATTTTTTAGCATTAGGCTGTTCCCAGCTCAAAGCTCCATCTAAGAGTATAATATTGGGACGGATCTTTTACCGTTGCTGCTAAAACACTTCGAGAGATCATAGTTCCCCCAACAGCCTGAAGGAATGTTCCACCCTCTTCAATCGTAATTGAAGTAGCAGAGGGATCGTTAACCCCCCAAACTGATTCTAAGAAGAAGGTAGTAGTCCCTGCGGCATGGGTATAACTACAAGTCTTCCTTGATGTGTTTGCCCCTTGAAGATCACTCTGGGCAGGGTCAAACGGCGTGGTAGCTCCTGCCCCCCAACCGATCCCAAGATGTGTGATAGGACCAGGCTGAGGCGTTTGGCCAATCATATCGCAGATATTATCCCAGCCTAGAGTAGTGATGTGATTCTCTTGTGAGACTACATTTAAAACCTCTCCCATAGAAGAAGTTACTATACCCGTAAAAGTTCCTTTTATAGTCAATCCTTCAGCCATAATACCCCCTTTAATAAGTTGCTTGATCTAAAATATCAACTCCCTCTAGCTTAATGCTTCCAGTCCATAGCTTAAGGTCAGCACCATCGATAGGACTGAAATCCCAGCCTCCTAACCATTTCACCCGATAACTCAAATCGGGTTTTGAAAAAGGCCAGGGCCAGAGAGAAAAGATTGCTTTTCTCGATAGAATATTTAATAATGTATTCGTTTGGCTAGTAGAAATTGCCCGACCTCTAGGGAAACTTAGGCTACATGATACTCTAAATCCCTTCACATAATGCCTAACATTTCCAGCAAGTAATTCCATTCGTTGAGAAACTTCAACAAAGTTAATTACTTTAACTGGGGCAATCTCACATTGGTAATAGTCAATTCTGGGTGAATCTTGTTCCCAAGGCGTCACCTTAGAGCCATCCTTTCTTCATCTCGGAGGATTGCATCTCTTATCCCTTCTCTGTATATCCTATCACAAATAACTGGATCATCAATTAGTCCCCCCTCGATAGTTACATTCACCATAATTGGTCTCTCAACTGCTGCAACCGGATGGGCTACTGCTGGAGATAAGGGAAGTTTATCAAAGAGCCTTTCAGCCATTTCGCCAAAGTATTCACCAACTTTTGCTCTAGGCAAGACTACCTCGCCTGGGTGGAGAATAGCAGGAACTATATCCTTAGTTACGATCCCTCCAGCTTGCATAGGGGTAGGAAGAGGTTTAATCTTGCCCCCTGGTCCAATCTCTCCCCCTTCTTCAAACGGGATACCTAAAGCCGTCTTTAAGACTTTAAGAGCGATCATCTTGACAATCATTTCACTAATATATCTAATAACCGCTGTCTTAAGATTTTCCCAAATCTTTTCAAGTTTTTTTGAGAAATCTCCAGAACCAGTCACAATCGTTTCAAAGGCAGTCCCATAGATTTCACCTATTGCATTGGCTGTGGCTGTAGTGATATTAGCTACTGTCTTTCCAGCTTCCCCCCATTTCGCTGTAAATTTTTTTGCTGCAACAGTAGTAACATCAGAGATCTGTTGGTCAAGAGTGGTGGTTGCTTCAAGCTGAGCAAGCTTGGCAGCCTTCCAATCTTCAACATACTGTTGATCAAGGCCTAGCATAGTTTGATAATGTGTGGCAAGATCTTCAATCTCTTTAACTTGACGTTCATAATCCGTCATAGCCCACTCATCTTTATAAGCCCTGATCTCTTCTTCTGCTGTCTTTCTTTCGAGATCGATTACATTTTTTTCTTCCTGTAACCTTCTATAATCCTCGATCTCTTTAGCCCTTGCACCATATTCTCTCTCGTATTCTGCTAATTTTTCTTCAATAATAGCTCTTTCTTGTAATCTGGTTAATTCCTTCTCGCCTCTTATAATATTCTCAGTCTCTTGGATATAGGCTTGTCTTTCTTTCTCAATTTGGGCATCTAAGGCCAGGTAAGCCTTTTCAATTTCTTCAGACTTACCAATTTTTGCAACCTCTTCTTCATATTCTCTTCTTAGAGCTTCCCTTCTCTTATCAAAGGAAGTCATCTTTAACTCTGTTGCTCTACGAGTCCAATCTTCTTCGGCTTTCCCAACCTGTTCTTGTAGGTCACGTTGATCTTTTAATAGACTTAAATACTCTGGAACTTCCTTCGCTCTTTCACCCCAGAGGAGTCTAAGAGCTTCAATTCGTTGTTGTGTCTGGGCCAGCTCTTGGGTAGCTGTTTTGGTTAGTTCGCCCCTTTCAAGTGCTGCCACTTCTAAAATAAGCTTAGCCCTCTCATCCTCAATCTTTTTCTCTTCCTCTGCCAGCCACGTCCTAAGATTAGCAGAATCCCCCACGACTTTCTTTTTCTCTTCATATTCTGCTCTTAGGTTCAAAAGCCGTCTTTCAAAGTCTGTTTTCTCTAAGGCGGTTACATAATCTATAAGTTCCTTCTCAACTCTCTTCTTGTCCTCAGCCTGACGCTTAGCTTCATCACTAACAGCTTTGATCCCAGTTAACTCATCAGCCTGAATCTTTTTCTTCTTCTCTTTAGTAGCTTCTGCCGTTAAGATCTCTTCAGATGCTATCGCTTTTTTTTCTCGGAAGAGTTCTCTTAACCTTAATTGAATCGCTTCATGGTCTTTTAATGATAGCGTTCTTATCTGAGCTAATTTCGTGAGTTGTTCGATCTGGAAATTAACCTCTTCTTTAGATATTCTCTTTATATAATCTGCTATATTTTTTCTCGACTCGGCAGCCTTCTTAAGTTCAGCCTCTTCCGATTTTCTGAATATACCTAAGCGAGCTTTAAGATCTTCGATTGTCTGTCCTATACCTGCAAAAAAGCCCTTTACCCAATCAAGAACCTTTGTGAAACATTCTTTTAAGAAAGTTGCAGTAGTAATCACATCAGAAACTACACCCTTCCAGACGAGCTTGAGTAGGTCAAAGGTTGGGACTATCCATCGCTCAAATATATCAACAATCTTTATCTTAAGGGCAATAAAGTGAGCAATGAGGCGATCACACACTTCCCTGGTAATCTCTCTAATTCCGAATAGGTTATATTTCCAGGCTAAGTAAAGGGCAAGGATGGCGGCCTCGACTGCAAGTATCGGCCAACAAATTGATTTTACTCCAACCCCTACAGCTGCAAGAATCTTTACAAAAAGCTTAAAGCCAACAACTAATTTTGGCAGTAAAAGCAATAGAGTGCCAAAAGCAGTTGCCAAGACTCCCAAAATCCCAGCTAATACTGTTGTGCCTGCTGTTAACTTTGGATGCTCTCCAATAAATACCCTAAACTTTTTTAAAAAATCTGTAAAAACATCAAGAGCTTTTTTGATATAGGGGGCAAGTATTTCCCCGATGTCTGTTGCTACTACTCCAATAGCAGTCTTTGCCTTATCAAAAGAGACGGATAGTTTTTCTGTTTCTGTTACAAAATCTTCCTGTAAAGTAGTTCCCTCTTCAAATGCTTTCCCCGCCGCTTCCAATACTGGAAGAAGCTCTTTATCATAAGCAGACATAAGCAGACTAACAGCTCTAACTCCAGTTAAGCCAAAGACTTCTTGGGCTGCTGAGACTTTTTCTATATTCTCAGGGGTTGCCCCTAAAGCTTTAACATAATCGAGAAGAGTTGCTAAAACATCCTTCTCTATCCGTTCCTTTATCTCTGTAGTTGAGATCCCCATCTGTTCTGCCATCTTTTCAGTATTGGTAGCCATTGCAGTCAAGACCGTATCCATATCTGACCCTGCCCTCCGAGCATCCGCCCCCATTGATATAAATGCCGCAGATAGCCCCACAGCTTGATCAGCAGTCATCCCTAAAGCTGTGGCAGCAGGGGCCATCTTCTTCATGGCACTAAAAATATCAGAGGCTGCAGCACCGACAGAATTTCCCATCTCAACCACTGATGAAGCTAACTTCTCTACTTCTGTAATCGGGATATCGAAAGCTGTGGCCATTCTCTTCATGTGTGTAGCCGTCTCTTCATAGGTCATCTCTGAGACAACCGACATTCTATAGACCAGATCTGTAAAATCTCTTATGTCCTTTACACCCTCAACACCAAGATCAGCAGCTATTGCCCCTATACCAGCAAGAGCATTAGCCGCTATTGGAAGATCCATAGCCATCCTTTTAAACTCTTGCCCCAATTTAGCTGTCTCTTCTTTCGATAGGACGGTATTCCTTCTTAAGTTGACCATAGCAGTCTCGAAGGATGCATAGGACTTAACTGCCATCCCTAGAGTTGCCGTAGTTGCTACACCAAAAGCGGTCAGAGCTACGCCTACAGATCTAAGAGAAACCTGGTGTTTCTTTGTAAAGTCTTCAGTCTTAGCTGAAAACTTCCTTAAAGAATCCGTAGCTCCTTCAAGACCTCTATCAAGATCTTCTTTCTTTGCAGTAAGATAGACTGCTAAACTTCCGAGTGAAATTTCAGCCATTTTTTCTCTTTATCTCTACAGGGTATCCTTCTTGTTCCATCTTTTCCCAGTCTGTTATTGAACGGTCAACCTCTTTCTGAGAAGAAGGCTTAAGCTCTGCCCCAAGTAGACGACCCAGTAGCTTCCAATCTTCTTGACGAAAATCGACAATGTGGGGAAGTAGGCTTATCAGTTGTTTCTTAGGATGACTTAAGACTTGCTCAACCGTCCATCCTAAGTAGAAGCAGAAGAAAGCTACGACTTTTGAGAGAGGGACAGTTGTTTGATCTTCTCTCCCCAGT